>JAICRS010000054.1 GCA_025966335.1 Nocardioidaceae bacterium | reverse complement strand
CGGGTGACCATCGACGTGACCAGCAAGCCGCCTGGCACCATCGAGTGGGAGTGAGCCGCCCCCTCTGACCTTCGGCTCACCGCCCCACTGTGTTGTCGCGGAAGATGATGTTGCCGTCGCTGTTCGGCAGCGGCTTGATGCACGTGAGTCCGTCGCCGTTCCCGTCCAACGACGGTATGCCGGTTGCGGTCTCCGGAGTGATGCCCAGCTCGCTGACGTCGATCAGCTCGTAGCCGGCTTGCCCAGGAGGGCAGTTACCCGTCGACTTGGCCGAGGCAGTGCTGAGCGGGATAGCGGTGGAGGAGACGGCGAGCAGCGCTGCGCTGACCAGGAGGCGTGTGGGATGGCGCATTGTTTTGGTCCTTTCGAGAATGCGATCCCCCCTTTGCGGAAAGGCTGCGCTCGCCGTCACCTGGCAGGCAAGACTCTGCGCTCCGAATGGACCGAAGATAGCCCGGAGTGGCCAGGTGGATTGCCCTACGGGCTCCTTTTCTCACGTCTGTCCGGCGGCCAGTAGCTGACTCGGCGCCATGTTCAACCGCGTCCGCACTCGCTACTCTGAGCCGCACCAGCCCCACCAGCCGTCTCGGAGGCGCACCATGGCTCGGTCCCGTCGACTTCTCCCACTCGCCCTGACCGCCGCGCTGGCGTTGAGTGTCGCGGTCTTCACCTCACCCGCATCCGCCGGTCCTGAGAAGGATCGTGGCCCGTCCGCGGACCGGGGCACCGTGCGGTTCGCGACCTTCAACGCGTCGCTGAACCGCGAGGCCGCCGGAGAGCTGGTCGCAGACCTCTCCACCGGCGAGGACACCCAGGCGCAGGCTGTCGCCGAGATCATCCAGCGCACCCGTCCGGACGTGCTGCTGATCAACGAGTTCGACTTCGTCGAGGACAACGTTGCCGTGGACCTGTTCCGCGACAACTATCTGGAGATGGGGCAGAACGGCGCCGAGCCGATCGAGTACCCGTACTCGTTCGTTGCCCCCTCCAACACGGGGATCCCCAGCGGTCTCGACCTCAACAACGACGGGACGATCGGAGGGCCGGACGACGCGTTCGGGTTCGGCTTCTTTCCGGGTCAGTTCGGCATGGTCGTCTACTCGCGCTATCCGATCCTCGAGGAGCAGGTGCGGACGTTCCAGAAGTTCCTCTGGAAGGACATGCCCGGCGCGCTCCTCCCGGATGATCCGGCCACACCGGAACCGGCAGACTGGTTCAGCGACGAGGAGCTCGAGCGCGTCCGGCTCTCCAGCAAGTCGCACTGGGACGTCCCGGTCCGGATCGGGAAGAAGACCGTGCACTTCCTGGTCTCCCACCCGACCCCGCCGGTCTTCGACGGTGTGGAGGACCGCAACGGGCGGCGGAACTTCGACGAGATCCGGTTCTGGGCCGACTACATCCGCCCCGGACGGCGCTCGTCGTACATCTATGACGACGCGGGTGACCGCGGTGGACTCCGACCTGGCGCGCTGTTCGTGATCGCCGGCGACCAGAACTCCGACCCGCTCGACGGGGACAGCATCCCCGGGTCGATCCAGCAGCTGATCGAGCACCCGCGGGTGAACGCGAAGCACACCCCGGACAGCCTCGGCGCCGTCGAGGCGAGCCGGTTGCAGGGCGGCGCGAACCTCGAGCACCGCAGCGACCCCCGGTTCGACACCGCCGACTTCGCCGACAGCGCGCCGGGAAATCTACGAGCCGACTACGTGCTGCCGAGCAAGAACCTCCGGATCACCGACAGCGCAGTGTTCTGGCCGACCCAGGACGACCCGCTGTTCCGGCTCACCGGCGACTTCCCGTTCGTCCCGTCCAGTGACCACCGGCTGGTGTGGGTCGACGTACGCGTGCCCGGAGTGCGGCACCACCGGACCTAGCTGCCGCCGTGGACCGGCACCAGCTCGGTGCGGTCCAGTGCCAGCAGCAGCGCCCCGATCACCGACGCGCGTGCGCCGAGCTGCGCGGGCGTGACCACCGTGGTGGCGGAGACGGAGGCGAGCGCGTGCCGCCGCAGTCCGATGCGCACCGGGTCGAGGAGCAGGTCCCCGGCCCGGGCCATGTCCCCACCGACGACGACGGCGCTCGGGTTGATCAGGTTGGCCAGCATCGCGACGCCCCAGCCGAGGTGCAGCCCGGCATCCTCGAACATTCTGAGTGCCGAGACGTTGCCGTTCTGCGCCGCGTCCACGATCTCCTCCATCGACGCCCCGGGCAGCTGTCCGGCGAGGACCTCCTGGGCCATCCCCACCGACGCGTAGGTCTCCAGACAACCCCGGCTGCCGCAGCGGCAGAACGGCCCCTGCTCGTCGATGGTGAGGTGGCCGATCTCGCCGGCCGTCCCGTTGGAGCCGCGGAACACCTCGCCACCGATGATCAGACCGGCGCCGACGCCGGAGGAGACCTTGACGAAGACCAGGTTCGGGTGGCCCTGACCGGCACCACGCCGATGCTCCGCCAGCGCGCCGAGGTTCGCGTCGTTGTCGATGTGCACCGGACGGCCGAGCCGCTCCGCTGCCTCGGCCCGGGCGTTGACGCCGACCCAGCCGGGAAGGATCGCGGAGGACATCACCAGGTCGTCCTCGGTGATCGGGGCGGGCAGGCCCAGGCCGATGTTGAGTACGTCGAAGGGGTCGGCGGCCAGGTCCTCGAGCAGCCGGTGGAGCAAGGTGACCGCCCGGTCGAGGCCGTCGGTGTAGACGTGGTCCTGTGCGATCTCCTCGCGCTCGACGCTGAGGATCTGTCCCGCCAGGTCACCGACCGCAACACGCACATGCCGGTGTCCGAAGTCCACACCCGCGACCAGTCCGGCTCCGCGCGCGATGCGCACCGCGGTGCCCCGGCGACCGCTGCCCACCGTGGTCTCGACCATGCCGGCAGTGAGCAGCTCTCGAACGATGTTCGACACCGTGGCCGGGGCGAGCTGGGTGGCCCGCGCGATGTCCGCCTGGGTCACCGGCGTCTCGGTGCGCTGCCGCTGGAGCTCCTGGATCACCCTGCGCTGGTTGGCCGAACGCAGCGACGACGTTGATCCCGGCGCCGGTGGCGCCGCACTCGCGTCCGGGCGCTCGGCTGGCATGGCTGAACTGTGACGCAGATCGCTGAAACCGTCAAGACGTGTCGACAAGACGAGCGCAGTAACACTTTGACGCTGCTTCGCGTTCAAGTCTTGACGACAACGGAGTGAGCCAGCACACTCGTTTCGCAACAGCTCTATCGCGGGCTCTCGCGACCCGGACCTTGAGGAGGAACCCGTGGCACTATCCATCCGTCGAGCGGTGGCAACGGCTGCCGTGATCGTCGTCGGCGCCGGCAGCCTGGCTGCCTGTGGCGCCAACGACGCCCAAACCGACTCAGCCGACGGCGACGGCGCGAAGAAGATCGCGCTGCTGCTGCCGGAGTCCAAGACCACCCGCTACGAGGCGTTCGACCGTCCGCTCTTCGAGCAGAAGGTCGCCGAGCTGTGCGACGACTGCGAGGTCGTCTACTTCAACGCCGACCAGGACCCGGCCAAGCAGCAGCAGCAGGTGGAGACAGCAATCACTGAGCAGGTCGACGTGATGGTGCTCGACCCGGTCGACGGTGAGGCGGCCGCGGGTCTGGTCACCTCCTCCCAGGACGCCGACATCCCGGTCATCGCCTACGACCGGTTCATCGCCGGGTCGGACTACTACATGTCCTTCGACAACGCGCAGGTCGGCAAGCTGCAGGCCGAGGCGCTGGTCGAGGCGGTCGGCGGCAGCGGCAGCATCCTGATGCTCAACGGCGCGCCGACCGACCCGAACGCCGGGCAGTTCAAGGAGGGTGCGCACAGCGTGCTCGACTCCAGCGATGTCGAGATCCTCGCGGAGTACGACAACCCCGACTGGAGCCCGGAGAACGCGCAGCAGTGGACCACCGACCAGCTCGGGAAGTTCCAGCCGTCGGAGATCAACGGCGTCTACGCCGCCAACGACGGCCAGGCCGGCGGTGTCGTGGCCGCGCTGACCGGAGCGGGGATGGCGAGGGACGCGCTGCCCCCGATCACCGGCCAGGACGCCGAGCTGGCCGCGATCCAGCGGATCGTCGCGGGCGAGCAGTACATGACGATCTACAAGCCGATCAAGGTCGAGGCGGAGAAGGCGGCCGAGGTCGCCGTCGACATCGCCAACGGCGAGGAGATCACCGGCACCACCGACTTCGAGGGCGTCGACTCCTTCATCTTCGACCCGATCATCGTGACCCAGGACAACGTCGGGGACACGGTCGTCGCCGACGAGTTCTACACGGTCGAGGAGATCTGCGCCGGTGCGTACGCCGACGCATGCCAGGCGGCAGGCCTCGCCTGATCGTCCGAACAGGGGGCGGCCCGCTGACACGCAGGCCGCCTCCTGCCACGATCGACAGAGCACAGACTCGGAGGAGGCGCCATGACGGCGACGACACCTGAGCGCGCGGCCGCCCGGACCGGTCAGCCCGTGCTGTCACTGCGAGGGATCGGGAAGCGGTTCGGTGCCGTGCAGGCACTGACCGACGTCCATCTCGACGTGTCCGCCGGTGAGGTCGTCGCGCTCGTCGGCGACAACGGCGCCGGCAAGTCCACGCTGGTGAAGATCATCTCCGGGGTCTACCAGCCGGACGCCGGGTCGATCACGTTCAGCGGTCGCGAGGTCCATGTCGGCGGTCCGAGCGAGGCGCAGGCGCTGGGCATCTCCACGGTGTTCCAGGACCTGGCGCTGTGCGACAACCTCGACGTGGTCGCGAACCTGTTCCTCGGTCAGGAGCGGGGTTCGGCCGGCTGGCTGGACGAGGTCACGATGGAGAAGGAGTCCTGGCGGCTCCTGCGCACGCTCTCCGCGAAGATCCCGTCGGTCCGGATCCCCATCGCGGCCCTGTCCGGAGGACAGCGGCAGACCGTGGCGATCGCCCGCAGCCTGGTCGGTGCACCGAAGATCGTGATGCTCGACGAGCCGACCGCGGCCCTGGGCGTCGCCCAGACCGCAGAGGTGCTGAACCTGGTCGAGCGGCTCCGTGAGACGGGTCTCGGCGTGATCCTGGTCAGCCACAACATGGCCGACGTGCAAGCGGTGGCGGACCGGATCGTCGTACTCCGCCTCGGCCGCAACGCCGCCGAGTTCGCCATCGCGGATGCCACGACCGAGGACCTGGTCGCCGCCATCACCGGTGCCTCGGACAACGTCGTCGCCGAGCGTGCCCGCCGTGGTGAGATCGACCTCAACGCCGGAGGCACCGATGAGCAAGACTGAACAGACCCGCCCGGTGGACCAGCCCGCCGAGGCGACCGCGGTCCTCGACCGGGCCGACGAGCGGCTGGTGCACAACCAGACACCGATGGACGCGGTGCGCGCGTTCGGCCGGCGTATCCGCGGAGGAGACCTCGGCAGCCTGCCGGTCATCGTCGGCCTGGTCATCATCTCGCTGGTGTTCTACTCCCAGGAGGAGACGTTCCTCTCCTCCCGCACGCTGGTGAACATCTCGCTGTTCGCCGCGCCGATCGGGATCATCGCCATCGGCGTCGTACTGATCCTGCTGCTCGGCGAGATCGACCTCTCGGTCGGCTCCGTCAGCGGGCTGGCGGCTTCGGTGATGGCGGTGCTCGTCGTCTACCACGACTACTCGCTGTGGCTGGCCCTGCTCGCCGGCGCGGCCACCGGCTTGGCGATCGGAGCCTTCTACGCCTTGCTCTACACGAAGATCGGTGTCCCGAGCTTCGTGATGACCCTCGCCGGCCTGCTCGGTTTCCTGGGTCTCCAGCTATTCGTGCTCGGCAAGAACGGCACGGTCAACCTGCCTCCGGACTCGAGCCTCGTCGAGTTCACCCGATCCTCGTTCGTCACCGGCATCGCGTCGTACGTGATCGTGGTGCTCGTCGCGCTGGCGTACGGCGGCGCGCTGTTCTGGGGGGCCCGCCGCCGCGCCGCCGCCCAGCTGTCCACGCCGTCCATGACCGGCATCGTGATCCGCACCGTGCTGCTCGCGGTGGGCCTGCTCTACCTGACCTACTACCTCAACATCGACCGCGGTCTCGGCTACCTGCCCCTGCTGTTCGTGGCACTCGTGGTGGTGATGGACCTGCTGCTGCGCAAGACCATGTGGGGACGGCACGTGTTCGCCGTCGGCGGCAACGAGGAGGCGGCACGCAGGAGCGGCATCCACGTGAACCGGGTCTACTTCTCGGTGTTCGCGCTGACCGGGTTCTTCGCGGCACTCGGCGGCCTGCTTGCAGCCGGCCAGCTGACCTCGGTGTCCCAGGCGAGCGGCGGCACGGACACCAACCTGACGGCGATCGCCGCCGCCGTCATCGGCGGGACCAGCCTGTTCGGTGGCCGCGGGTCGGCGTACGCCGCGCTCCTCGGCATCATCGTCCTGCAGTCGATCCAGACCGGCCTGAACGTGGTCGGCGTGGACTCCTCGGTGCGCTACATGGTCACCGGCGCGGTGCTGCTGCTCGCGGTATCGATCGACTCGGTCTCGAGGCGGGCGAGGTCCAGCAGCGGCCGGGGATGAGGCGCAGGTCGTTAGGAAATCGTGTTGCAAACGGTGGTTGGCGATTGGCGCGCGCGACGTAGGGTCCCACGAAACGGACGATCCGGAGCCGGTCGGGTCAATCCCGGCAGGCTTCGATCCACCAGAGGGAGTAGTACCTATGCGCAGAATCTGCACGATAATTGCCGTCACGGTCGGAACGGTGCTGGCGATGGGAGTGGCCGGACCGGTGTCCGCCGCACCCGGTGAACACGGTCAGGGGGTCGGTGGCTGCATCGACCAGCTGTACGGCAATGCCACCAATGAACGCCCCAGCGGTCACGGTGTCATTCCGTCGCAGTCCCCGGGTCCGTGGGTGAACAACCCGAATGACCCCGACAACCCGGCTCGCGGGCGTTCTCTCGGTCAGCTGATCCAGGAGTTCGACTTCAATGCCGGGCAGCTCCGCGGGATGGACTGCCCCTTCGAGTGATCGAACGACGCACCTGAGCGGCCTGCGCCGGTCCGGCCCGCGGGGTCGGGCCGACGCGCCGCCGGTTCCTGACGCATAATCGACCCCATGTGTTCACCCTCGGCCTCGAAGTCCGGCGCGCCGGACGCCGCGTTCATGCAGCTCGCGGAGATCGTCTACGCCCGGGCGAGCTACGAGGACGTCTACGAGGCGATCTGCAACACCGCAGTCGAGGCCATCCCTGGGTGCGACCACGCCTGTGTCTCCTCGCTGCGTGCCGGCGGCGAGCTCACCTGTGAGGGCGCCAGCGACGAGGTCGCCGCGTTGATCGACTCGTTCGAGCGGAAGACCGGTGAGGGGCCGTGCCTGGACGCGATCCTGGAGTCGTCCTACCAGCACGACCCGGACATCACCACGCACGCGACCTGGCCGGAGCTGACCAAGCTGGTGCTCGCCCACACCCCGGTGCGGGGGATGATCGGCTACCGGCTGCTGATCGGTGACCGGAAGGCGGGTGCCCTCAACATCTTCTCCGACGATCCCGGCGCGCTGACCCGGCAGTCGGCCGACATGGGCGCGATGATGGCCGGCTTCGCCTCCGTCGCCCTGGCCGGGGCGGCACACCACGAACGCGCGGAGAACCTCAAGCGCGGCCTGGAGAGCAACCGCGAGATCGGCAAGGCGATCGGCCTGATCATGGCGACCCACCAGGTTTCCGACGACGAGGCGTTCGACGTCCTGCGCAAGACGTCGTCGGAGCTCAACGTGAAGCTCGCCGAGATCGCGCGTCGGGTGATCGACGACGAGCACCTCCGGGGCCTGAGCTAGATCCCCAGCGAGCGGCCGATGATCTCCTTCTGGATCTCGGTGGTGCCGCCGTAGATCGTCTGGATCCGGCTGTTCACGAACGCCTTGGCGACCGGGTACTCCATCATGTAGCCGTAGCCGCCGTGCAGCTGGACGGCCCGGTCGACCAGCTTGGTCTGCAGCTCGGTGGTCCACCACTTCGCCATCGATGCGCCGCTCGCGTCGAGCTCACCGCGGTTGTGCCGGCGCACGCAGTCGTCGACGAAGACGCGGGCGATGTGCGTCTCGGTGGCCATCTCCGCGATCAGGAACCGGTTGTGCTGGAACTTCCCGATCGGCCGGCCGAACGCCTCCCGTTCCTTCGCGTAGTCCAGCGACATCTGCAGGATCGCCTCGCAGGCGGCCGCAGCGATCATCGCGATCGACAGCCGCTCCTGCGGCAGGTTCTCCATCAGCGAGATGAAACCGCTGCCTTCCTCGCCGAGGAGGTTCTCCTTGGGCACCACGACGTTGTCGAAGAACAGCTCGGCGGTGTCCTGGGCGTGCTGACCGACCTTGTCCAGGTTCCGTCCGCGCTCGAACCCGGCCATGCCGCGCTCGACGACGAGCAGGCTGAAGCCCTGCGCGCCGGCGTCGGGGTTGGTCCGGGCGACCACGATCACCAGGTCGGACAGGATCCCGTTGCTGATGAAGGTCTTCGAGCCATTGAGCACGTAGTGGTCGCCCTTGTCGACCGCGGTGGTGCGGATGCCCTGCAGGTCGCTGCCGGCGCCCGGCTCGGTCATCGCGATCGCCGTGATCATCTCGCCGCTGCAACATCCGGGCAGCCAGCGCCGCTTCTGCTCGTCCGTGCCGAGGCTGGTCAGGTAGGGGACGATGATGTCGTTGTGCAGCGGGAAACCGGGGCCGTGGATGCCGCTGAGCGTCATCTCCTCGGCGAGCACCAGGTTGTAGCGGAAGTCGCGGACACCACCTCCGCCGTACTCCTCGGGAACGTCGAAGCCGAGCAGACCCTGCCGTCCTGCGGCGAGCCAGACGTCGCGGGAGACGATGCCGTCCTTCTCCCACTGGTCGTGGTGCGGGACGACCTCCTTGTCCAGGAAGGACCGGACGGTACGTCGGAACGCCTCATGTTCCTGGTCAAAGATCTCGCGCATCTTCTAGGACACCCATTCCTTGAGCTGACCGACCAGCGCGACCGGGTCCTCGGCGACAGGGGTGACCTGGAGGCTGGTGACACCGGCGTCGGCGAACGCGGCGATCCGCTCCTTGACGTAGGACTCCGGTCCGACCAGGTTGCACATCTCGAGGAGCTCGAGCGGGACGTGCGCCTCGGCGTCCCGCTTGTTCCCGCCGAGGTACATCTCCTGGATCTTCGCGGCCTCCTCCTCGAAGCCGTACTGGCTGACCAGGTCGTTGTAGAAGTTCTTGCCCTTGGCGCCCATTCCGCCGATGTAGAGCGCGAACATCGGTCGGGCGAGGTCGAGCATCCCCTTCACGTCGTCACCGACGGTGACCATGCCGCCCGCGGCGATCTCCAAGGGGCCGAGGCCCTCCTGCCGCTTGGCCTTGCCAGCCGCGAGCGGCTCGCCCCAGACGTCGGCGGCCCGCTCCGGTGCGAACAGGAACGGCAGCCACCCGTCGGCGTACTCCGCGGTGCCCTTCACGTTCTTCTCACCGAGCGCGGCGATGTAGATCGGCACACTCGGCCGTTCCGGCTTGGTGAGCATCTTCAGCGGCTTGCCGAGGCCGAGTCCCTGGTCGCTCGGGAGCGGCAGCGTGAACACCTTGCCGTCGTGCACGAGGGTCTCGCGGCGCAGCGCCCTGCGGACGATGTCGACGACCTCGCGGGTGCGCCCGAGCGGCCGGTCGTAGGGCATCCCGTGCCAGCCCTCGATCACCTGCGGTCCGGAGGCGCCGAGCCCGAGGATCGCGCGGCCCTCGCTGACGTTGTCGAGACCGGCCGCGGTCTGCGCGAGGGCGCCGGGCGTGCGGGAGTAGACGTTGAGGATCGCCGAACCGATCTCGATCGTCTCGGTCTTCGCGGCGAGGTATCCCATCAGCGTGGGGGAGTCGAAGCCGTAGGCCTCGGCGACCCAGACTGTGTCCAGGCCCGCCTTCTCCAGGGCGACCACGGAGTCGGCGGACTCGCGTGGGTTGCCGGCATACATCAGGGGCATCGAGAGTTTCATGCGCGTCCTTGCCTGCTCAGGAGGGACCACGTGTTCGCGGTGGTCGCCGAAGGCACTACCGTGACAGTAACACTGTCATGATTGCAAGTACTTCCGGACAGGAGCGCACGTGACCTACAACATCGCGGTGATCGGCGGCACCGGGCCGCAGGGTAGGGGACTGGGGTACCGGTTCGCACGGCACGGGCACACGGTGGTGATCGGCTCGCGCGCCGAGGATCGCGCCGAGCAGACGGCCGCGGAAGTGCGAGAACGGGTGCCGGATGCCTCGGTGAGCGGCGCCTCGAACGCGGCCGCGGCCGGCTCGGCGGACGTGGTGCTGCTGGCGGTGCCGTACGACGGTCACGACGACCTCGTTGCGGGACTGGCCGAACAGCTCGCGGGGAAGATCGTGATCTCCTGCGTCAACCCGCTCGGCTTCGACAAGAAGGGCCCCTACGGCCTGGCCGTGCCGGGTGGTTCGGCCGCCGAGACCGCTGCCGCGCTCGTACCTGGCGCGCGCGTGGTCGGCGCGTTCCACCACGTGTCCGCCGTCTCGTTGTGGGGCCCGGCCGACTACCTCGACCACGAGGACGTGCTGGTCTGCGGAGACGACACGGAGGCGAAGCAGGTGGCTGTCGAGCTGGCCCGGTCGGTCTCCGGGCGGGATGGTGTGGACGGTGGTGCGTTGCGGCTCGCGCGCCAGCTCGAGCCGCTCACCGCGGTACTGATCAGCATCAACAAGCGCTACAAGACCCGTTCTGGGATCGCCATCTCTGGTATCCCGGTGGCGTGACAGGATCGCAGCCATGCCTGAGGTCCAGCTGATCCGCAGTCCCGCGCTCGCCGACACCGCGCCGTACGCGTATGCCGCCGTCGTCGGTCCCGGGCGGACCGTGTTCACCGCCGGTGCATGCCCGTTGGACGATGCCGGGAACGTGGTCGCGGTCGACGACGTGGCGGGCCAGGCGGAGCGGGTGATGGAGAACCTCGTGATCGCGCTGCGGGCGTCGGGAGCCCAGCTGTCCGACGTCGCGAAGTCGACGGTCTACGTGGCGTCGAGCCACCGCGCCGACCTGGTCGCCGCCTGGGACGTCGTGCGCCGACACTTCGGTGACCACGATGCGCCCAGCACACTGCTCGGCGTGGCCGTGCTCGGCTACCCGCACCAGCTGGTGGAGGTCGAGGCGGTGGCCGTCCTACCCGCGTGACACGCAGTCGGGTCGAGCCGGCAGGTCCGGCCGTTGCGGAGTTCCGGCGGCCCGTGCTCGGCCCAGGTTCCACTCGAGCCAGTCGTCGGCCGTCGGAGCAGCGCCGACGACGCAGGCCTGGTAGTGCTCGGGTAGCCGCGCCAGCGCAGGAGCGGCGTCGTCGGACAGGCCCGCCAGGTAGGCCCAGTCGATGCGGCCGGTCTGCCCGAACCGTTCGATGTTCTGCTCCGCGATGTAGGCGTCCGGGTTGATCGCGGCCAGCCCGAGCAGCATCGCGGCCCCCGTCAACAGCGCCGCTCGCGGAACCCATCGCCCGCGCAGGGCGAGGCCGGCGGCGAGCACGAAAGCGACCACGACACCGAGCCAGGCCTCGAAGACCGACACCAGAAGCCGCAGCCGGGTGAAGCCGTAGGCCTGCTCGTAGACGTGCATCCGGTACAACGCCGAGATCACCACGACGAGCGTCAGCGCGCAGAGTGCGCCGAGCATCACGCGAACCAGCAGCCGGTCGGACCCCGTGGCGCGGGGTGCATGGCGGGCGACGGTCGCCACGACCGCGAGGGTCAGCACGGTGACGAGGGTGAGCTGGCCGAAACCCTGGTGCACGTACTCGGCGTAGGTGAGCCCGGTCGTACGCCGGAGATAGTCATGCCCTCCGAACATCGCCGTCAGCTGTGCCCCGAGGAAGACCACGAACATCGCGACCACCAGAGCGACCGGGGCCACCCACTCGAACCGGCGGACCACACGTCCTGGTGGCAGCGTCAGGCGGTCGACGCGGGGCGGGACCAGCGCGACGTACACGCCTGCGGTCGTCAGCCCGAAGACCGCCGCGAGGACGAAGGCGCGCACCGACACGGAGTCCAGCGTCAGGTCGGGGACCACTGCGCTCACCCACTGGGCGAAGAGCGCGTCCGCGGAGACGAACAGTGCGCCGAAGACCAGGACGAGGGCCAGCGAGACGGCGATGGTGCGCACCAGCGGCCACCACGCCGCGGCGCGACCCGGGACCGTGAGAGACCGGCCGAGCCAGGGCAGGCCGCGCAGGCCGGCCAGAGGCACCGCCGCCGGCGAGGCGAGCAGCCCGTTCACGGATCGGGCACCGGTGAGTGCTGCGGCACCAACGACGAACGTGGCCATCAGGCAGAGCACGACGATCCAGGCCGCGTCGCGAAGAACGACCGTCGTGGTCAGCAGGAGGCAGAGGACGCCGTAGCCCAGCATCGTCCGGTCGAGGCGGTCACGTGCGGCGATAGCGACAACGACGTACACCGAGACGAGGACCAGGAAGGTGCCCACGCCGAGGTCGCGGAACGGCACCACGATGGCGGCGAGCAGTCCCACGCCGAGGGCAGCGCCGACCAGGCGCGGTCGGCCGCCCCTGCGTTGGTCCGGCCACAGGACACCGAAGACGGCATCGAGCACGGGCCGGGGTGGCTCGGCAGGTCGGGTGGGCGCGGTCGGCGTACTCATCGATGCTCCTCGTCCGTCATGGGAAGCGTGACCCGGATCTGGCAGCCCCGGTCCGCGTCGGCCACGGCGATCGAGCCGCCGTGGAGGTCGGCGATCCAGCGCGCGATCGCCAGGCCGAGGCCGGTCCCGCCGTCGCCGTTGCTGTCGGCTCCGGTGGTGAAGCGTTCGAAGACCGTGTTCCGGCGGTCGAGGGCGATGCCCGGTCCCTCGTCGATCACGTCGAGAAGCACGGTGTCGCCTTCTGGTTGCGCCCGCACGGTGACCGTGCCGTCCTCGGGGCTGTGCCGGCCGGCGTTGTCGAGCAGGTTGGCGACCAGCTGGTGGAGGCGGCCGCGGTCGGCGTGGATCCGAAGGTTCGCCGGGCGGACGTCGACCCGGTAGCCGATCGGCCGTTCGGAGACACCGGCCTCCTTCACCGCAGCCCTCAGGAACGGCTCCACGTCGATCGGCTCGGTCTCCAGGGGCGCGATGCCCGCGTCGACGCGGGACAGGTCCAGCAGGTCCCCGATCAGCCGGCTGAGCCGTTCGGTCTGCGACAGGGCGGCCTGCATCGTGGCCGGATCGGGTGGCGAAACTCCGTCCACGAGGTTCTCGAGGACCGCCCGCAGGGCCGACACCGGTGTGCGCAGCTCATGGGAGACGTTCGCGACCAGCTCGCGTCGCTGCTGGTCGACCGTCTCGAGGTCGGACGCCATGGTGTTGAACGCGCGGGCGAGCTCGCCGACCTCGTCGCGGGACGTGGCGGTGACGCGGCGCGAGTAGTCGCCCCTGGCCATCGCCTGCGCCGCGGCGGTCATCTCCCGCAGCGGTGAGGTCATCCCCCGCGCGAGCAGCTGCGTCACGATGAGGGCCACGACGACTGCGAGAGGGATCTGCAGCCACGGTGACAACCCGAGCCCGATGCCGGCGACGGAGAGACTGGCGGCGACCGTGATGGTGACCGCGACGAGCATCCCGAGCTTGATCTTGATCGACCCGAACCGGTCCAGGGGACGCATCACAGCGCTGCCTCCAGTGCGTACCCGACGCCGTGCACCGTGCGGAGCAGGTCGGGGCCCAGCTTGCTGCGCAACGACTTCACGTGGCTGTCGACGGTGCGTGTGCCCGCCGCGTCCTGCCAGTTCCAGACCTCGGCGAGGAGCCGCTCACGGCCGAGTACCGTGCCGGGACTGCTGGCCAGGCAGACGAGCAGGTCGAACTCCGTCGGGGTCAGATGAACGAGGTCACCACCGAGCCGGACGCG
>JAICRS010000012.1 GCA_025966335.1 Nocardioidaceae bacterium | reverse complement strand
TGGGTTCGCGGCCGAGGTCCTGCAGCATCTGCCGTTGGACGCGGGCGAGCTTGTTGATCACCTCGACCATGTGCACCGGGATCCGGATGGTCCGGGCCTGGTCGGCCATCGCGCGGGTGATCGCCTGCCGGATCCACCAGGTGGCGTAGGTGGAGAACTTGTAGCCCTTGGTGTAGTCGAACTTCTCGACCGCACGGATCAGGCCGAGGTTCCCCTCCTGGATCAGGTCCAGGAACAGCATGCCGCGGCCGGTGTAGCGCTTGGCCAGGGAGACGACGAGCCGCAGGTTCGCCTCGAGCAGGTGGTTCTTCGCGCGGCGACCGTCCTCGGAGATCCACTCGAGCTCGTCCTGGACCTTGGCCGACAGCTTGCCGCCCTTGGCGAGCTTCTCCTCCGAGAACAGGCCGGCCTCGATCCGCTTGGCGAGCTCGACCTCCATCTCGGCGTTGAGCAGCGGGACCTTGCCGATCTGCTTCAGGTAGTCCTTGACCGGGTCGGCGGTCGCACCCGCGACCATCACCTGCTGCTCGGGCTCGTCGGTGTCGTCGGCCGCGGAGATGACGAAGCCCTTGTTCTCGTCCTCCTTCAGCGTCGGGTCCTCGGCGAGGTCCTTCTCGAACTGCTCGTCGGGCAGGTCGGGCAGGATCTTCTTGCCGTCCGGACCGATCACCGGAGCCGGCGCTGCGCCGTTGGCCCCGGCTTCGGGTGCCTCGGCGGACTTCGCGGCGGCCTTCTTGGCGCCGGCGGCCTTCTTCGCCGCAGCCTTCGTCGGCTTCTCGGCGCCCTTGGCCGGCTTCGTCCCGGCTGCGTCATCGGCTTCGGCCGGCGCGTTCTTGGCCGGGGCCTTCTTCGCGGCGGCCTTCTTGGTGCTGGCCTTCACCGTCGTGCGGCTGCCGGCGGCGGCGACCACTTTCTTGCGGGTAGCTGAGTCGTCAGCGGACACGACCACGGTGACCCCTTCCTCGCTCAGGAACCTGAGCAGAGCCTTCAGGTGCTGGGGTGAGATGGCGGCAGTGTCGGTGGTGTCACGCACCGCGTCCGCAGTGACCTCTCCGGTGGTCTTGCCGAGCTCGACCAGGGCGACGACGTCGGGATGTGCCAGAACTTCGGCAGGAAGCTTGCGGGACGTGCTCGAGGACACGAACTACCTCTCGTAAAACGGTTATGGGGCGCGGCAGAGCCCGTACACGTCAAGAGCCGCACTCATATTGTGACACGTCGGTCGTTGTTTCCAAGGCAGCCCCCGAGCATGCATGCTCAGCACGCCCGATGTCGAGACCGGATGAGAGGGGATCGCGGCGAGCGGTTCAGCCGGCCTGCCGGTCGAGGAGCAGCGTCATCTCCGAGATCGCGTACTCGCCGAGGCTGTCGAGGTGCGCACCCGCGTCGAGGGCCTGGCGGAGCAGTCGCAGCAGGGTGCGGATCTCGTGGTGGTCCGACGCCTCGCCCCGGACGCCCGAGGTCCGTCCGAGGATGTCGAGATAGAGTCGCCGGCTGACCGGTCCGGGCTCGACCCCGAGGTCGTCGATCATCCGTGCTCGCAGGTCGGCGTAGGTCTTCAGCGCCTCACCACGCCGTCCCTGTGCCGCGAACGCCCGCATCAGCTCCTGGCAGGGCGCCTCAGTGAACAGTCCCCGGCCGACCGCCGGCTGCGCCAGGGCGACCGCCCGCTCGTGCTGTCCGGCTGCGTTGGCCAGATGCGCCGCGTGCGTGCATGCCGCCACGACCTCGTCGTCGACCAGCTCTCGGGTCCGGTTGGCCCACGCGGCATACGGCTCGCTGGCGAGCAGCTCACCGGACAGCCGGTCCAGCGCAGCCTCCGTGCGGGCGATGGTGGTGCCGGCGGACGCCGTCCGCTCCGTGCTCAGCAGCGACCGGACCTCGACCAGGTCCACGCTGACCCGTTCCGGGTCGAGCAGGTAGCCGTTGTTGGTGGTCACGAGGGCGGAGCCTCGCTCGAGCCCCAGCCGGCGCCGCAGCACGCACACGTAGCTCTCCAGGGTGGCGACGTACGACGCCGGGGGCTGGTCCTCCCAGAGCTGTTCGGCGAGCCGGTCCTTGGCCACCGGCGACCCGAGCTCGACCGCGAGCATCTCCAGGATCTGGCGCGGCTTGACCCCGCCGAGCTGTGATGCGGTGAAGGTCACCCCGTCCACGTCCACGACGGTCGGGCCCAGCAGCTGAATGCGCATCATGAGAATCCCCTCCCCTTCGCGACAATCGTGTCCGGGGAACGGAGAACGGCTAAGCCCCACGTGGAGGGAACCCGATCCCCCCGCATCGAGTAGTTCCAGCGGTTCGCCCGGTTAGTCCCCCTGGGCGTCGGCGAGGACCGCATGGGCTAGACCGACCCACCCCGCGGGCCATCTGCTCACCCCGCCGCAAGGTTTCCCCAAGGCCTGTTTGACAAATCTGACACCACGTCCGCCGCCCCGGAGCACTGGTCGACGGTCCGGCCGGATACGTGGCCGGGCTCGTGGCCGGGCTCCGGCCGCGGCAAGGACAGGGGCACCCCGGACACCCACTCCGGGGTGCTCCACTGGGTCAAGGGGGTGTCAGGACAGCTTGGCGGCGGCCTTCTTCTCCTTCTTGAAGGCGCGCACCTTCTCCAGCGACGTACCGTCGACGACGTCGGCCACCGACCGGAACGAACCCGGCTCGGCGTAGTCGCCCGCGGCCTCGGCCCATCCCTCGGGCTGGACCCCGAGCTGCTTCCCGACGAGCGCGACGAAGATCTGCGCCTTCTGCTTCCCGAAGCCGGGGATGGCCTGGAGCCGTCGGAGCAGCTCGCGCCCCGATCCGGCCTCCGTCCAGAGCCGGTCGGTGCGTCCGTCGTACTCGGCGACGACGTGCGCGGCGAGCGCCTGGATCCGGGTCGCCATCGACCCCGGGAACCGGTGTACGGCGGGCGGCGTGCTGCACAGGGCCGCGAACTCGTCCGGGTCGGCCGCGGCGATCTCGGCCGGGTCCAGGGAGCCGAACCGTTCGAGCACCTTCGCCGGACCGGCGAACGCGCGCTCCATCGGGAACTGCTGGTCGAGGAGCATGCCCATCAGCAGCGCGAACGGGTCCTCCGAGAGCACTTTGTCGGCTGCCTCGTCCTGAGCGATCTGAATAGCCATGGCCACATCCTGCCGCAGGTCAGCCTTCCGCGACACGGGCCGGCCCTGCGGCCGCGAGGGGCCGTCCGCCGGGGGACGGCGGCCGGCCGGTGTCACGGCTGATCGCGACGCCGGCTGCCGGTTCTAGCGAGCCGGTGCACCGTTTCGGCGACGAAGTGGTCAAGATCGGCCCGGTTCGGTTCAGGGGACGCGTCGTTCTTGACCACTGACGAGACGCGCCGACCGGAGGAAGCCAGGCCCGGGCCGACCCGTCGGTCGCAATCGCACACATGTGCTGAAACAGCACGTCCTCACGGACAATCCGTGTCACACGGGCACACGTGTGCTGGTGTGACACGAGCCGGCCGGCGGCCGCGGCGGGTCAGTCAGTCCGACTCGCTGGCCTTCACCGCGAGCACCGGGCACGGCGCGTCGAGCAGCACGCGCTGGGCGTTGCTGCCGAGGATCAGCTTGCCCACGGGAGAACGGCGCCGCAGTCCGATCACGATGAACTCCGCCCCCACCTCGGTCGCGACGTTGACCAGGTCCTCGGCAGGATCCATGCCGCGCACCAGCTGCCGGACCTCGTGCTCGACGCCGGCGTTCCGGAGCTCGTTCTTGACCTCCTCGAGCTGGGACTCGGACTCGATCGCGTCCTCACGGTCGAACTCGCGGCCTCCGCGGTGCGAGTTCACCACGACGAGCCTCGAGTTGCGGAGCCTCGCCTCCTCAGCGGCGCGACGCAGCGCAGCCTTGCCTTCCGCCTTGGGTACGTAACCGACGACGATGGTCCCCATTGACCGTCCCTCTCTTCACGCGTGCGGGCCTGCGGTTGTGCAGGTCGTTCCGGGTGGCACGCTACCGCAGACCGGGCAGCCGGGGGCCTGTGGACGAACGGAGGCGCGCGGGCGCGGTTCAGGGCAGGCTGGGCGGGTGCCGTACGACGACGACCTCCACCCCCTCCTGCGACAAGAGGTGGGCATGCTGCGCAACCGGGAGAGCCGCCGGGTCTTCGACGTGATGGTGCACGTCGGCCGGCCCGCCGGCGACCGCGACTCGTTCGTGGTCCGCGCCCAGGACATCCCGGCGATGGACGCCGCGCTGCGCATCGACGTGGTCTCCTCGCTGGTCGCGCAGACCGGAGACGGGGCGGTCCACGCCTGGCTCACCCGGCCCGGACAGCCACATCCGCACGACCTCGACCTGGAGTGGCTCTCGGCGGCCAGGGTCGCCTTCGGGGTGCACGGCCGGGTCCTCGCCGGCTTCCACGCGATCACGAGGGCGGGCTGGCTCGACGTACGCACGGGTGAGCGGCGGGTGTGGAAGCGGCTGCGGCTGTGAGCAGAACAGACCCAGCACCCCGCGCGGCGTCCACCGACTTCGGGCTCGCTGCCCTGCACATGGTCCTACGGTCGACCGCCTCGCTGGGCTCGCCGGCGACGGGCACGCGCTCGAGTTCGCGATCGGAACCGGTCGGGTGGCTGTCCGTCCTCGGCGACGTGGCCACCGCCCGTGCACCGGGTCAACAGGCCACAGTCCGGGCCTCCGAACCGGGCTACATCGGGTTGGACACATACGACGTCCTGAACCAACACGTCGTCTCCCCATCATTCCGGTTCGGCGGCAGCAGGCACGCCGAGCTGTTCCGAAGCCAGGCCGCTACGTCTGGCCGGCAGAGCTCGACCTCATGGCTCAGCTCGCCGGCTTCGCGCTCGAGAACAGGTATGCGGACTGGACGGGGAACGAGTTCACTGACGAGTCCCGCTCGCACGTGTCGGTCTACCGTCTACCGGTCGCGTCGCCGACCTGACGCACAGAGATGTACGACTGCATCCGCCGCTCAGGAACGGGGTTCGCCCCGGGGGTCGTCGGGGAACTTCGGCAACAGCTGGGTCTCCGCCTCCGGTGCGGGCTCGGGTGAAGCAGCGGCTGCGCGGTTGCCAGCCGTTGGGGGAAGTGGAGGGCGCCGCCGTGGCGGGACAGTGCGCCGCATCCGCACCTGCCGCCGGATCCGCTCGTCGAGGTCCATCTCGCGCTGCAGCCGTTTGACGGTCGACAGCACGGCCGCGTGCAGCTCGAGCAGCTCCGGAGGGGTGTCCATCATGAGCAGCTCGTCGAGTCGGGCGCGCGCCTCGTGGAGGCCATCGATCGCCTCCCGGAGTGCTTGTACGTCGGCGAAGGTGATCCGTGTGGCGGGATCCCCCTCGTCTCGAACCAGCTGTCCGAACGCGTCGACAGCGGCCGCCAGCTCGCGGAACGTCTGCGCGAGGCCGAGGAACAGGTCCGCGTCGTACTCGTCGTCGATCCACGTCGCGTCGTCCGTCGCGTCCACGACCGCACGGAACATGCTGCGGATCGCGACCGCGGAGTGCTCCAGCGCCTCGAGACCCTGGCGTAGCCCTGGTCCCACGTTGGGCGTACCGAAGGCTCGGACGTTGAGCCGTCGTCCCTGCTCGGCGTGCAGCAGCGCGGCACCGACCTCTGGAATGCCGTGCGTGATGCGGCGCACGTCCCCCAGCCACGTCCTTGCGGCCGGCGCCACGACGCGACCGTCCGCCGCAAGCTCGGTCAGCTCGCCGGCTGCCCGGTCCAGCAGTTCGCTGACCGCGTTGGCCAACCCAGCGATCGCCATTCCTGCGGTACCGCTGGCCACCTTGGAAGGCAGGAGCAGGTTCGCCGCGATGCCAACGGCGGCACCCACCAGCGTCTCCGTGATCCGCTGCCAGGCGGCGGACTCCGCACCCAACGAGCCGACGCCGAGCACGAGCATTCCGCTGATTGCGACCTCGATGAGGTTGGCCCGCAGGCGCAGCACCTGGCCCGTCGTGATGGAGACGAGTATGAGCAGGCCGAGGCTCCACCACTCGAGTGGAACGACGGCGGCGAAGGCCACCGCGACGGAGACACCGGCCACCACCGCTACCACTCGGTCGAGGCCGCTGGCAAGGAGCGAGACCGGAGTCACCTGCACCACCAGCATTGCGGTCAGGGGTGCAAGCAGCGGCTGCGTGCCCGGGAACAGCAACGTCCCCACGACATAGCTCGCCACCGCGGCGACCGTGATCCGCAGCGACCACAGCAAAGCGGCGCGGCCGTCGTTCCGTAGCCGCGTCAGTTCGCGTGTGAGGTTCCGTCTCCACCAGTCGCGCACACCGTCACGCCCTACCACTCGACCCTAGGTCCAGGTGTGCACCGGCTCGTTGGAGTGCATGTTCGCGCGGTACTCGTTCAGCGTCGCGCGCAGCGCATCCATCCGGTCGCCGGTCTCCTCGTCGAGGTGGGCGTGGAACTTGTCGGAGAACCACGAGGCACCGTTCTGGCCGACCAGGCAGCGCTGCTCGATGATCCCGAGCAGCCGGTCCCGTTCGGCCGGGTCCGCTCCCCAGGCGTCGAGGCCGGCGCGCGCCATCGGCAGCAGCCGGCGTACGACGAGCTCGGTGGCCGGCACCTGCCCGAGTCCGGGCCAGTACACGTTCGCCTCGATCCCCTGTCGCGCGGCGACGTGGAAGTTCTCCTCCGCCGCACTGAACGACATCTGCGACCACAGGGGCCGGGAGTGCTCGGCGAGGGTCCGGACCAGCCCGAAGTAGAAGGCGGCGTTCGCCATCGTGTCCGCGACCGTCGGCCCTGCGGGCAGCACCCGGTTCTCGACGCGCAGGTGCGGCATCCCCTCGACGACGTCGTAGACCGGGCGGTTCCACCGGTAGATCGTGCCGTTGTGCAGCCGCAGCTCGGCGAGCTTCGGGGTATCCCCCCGCTCGAGGACCTCGAGCGGGTCCTCCTCGTCGCAGATCGGCAGCAACGCCGGGAAGTAGCGGACGTTCTCCTCGAACAGGTCGAAGATCGAGTTGATCCACCGTTCGCCGAACCACACCCGCGGCCGCACGCCCTGCGCCTTGAGCTCCTCGCTGCGGGTGTCGGTGGCCTGTTCGAACAGCGCGATCCTGGTCTCCTGCCAGAGCTCCTTGCCGAGCAGGAACGGCGAGTTGGCGCCGATCGCGAGCTGGATCCCGGCCACCGCCTGGGAGGCGTTCCAGTACGCGGGGAAGTCCTCGGGACTGACCTGGATGTGCAGCTGGGTGCTCGTGCACGCAGCTTCGGGGACGATCGAGTCGGCGGTCGTGCGGAGCCGGTCGGTGCCGGCGATGTCGATCAGGATGTCCTCGCCCCGGGCCGCGAGGATCTGGTCGCTGAGCAGCCGGTAGCGCGGGTTGCCGCTCAGCGAGCTCGGAGACATGTGGCCCTCGGACAGCGTGGGCAGGATCCCGATCATCACCAGGTGCGCACCGACCTCGCACGCCTTGGACTCGGCCTCGTTCAGGCTGGCCCGGACGCCGTCCTCGAAGTCGCTGAACCCGCGCTGCTGGAGCCGCTTGGGTGCCACGTTGATCTCGAGGTTGAACTGGCCGAGCTCGGTCTGGAAGTCCGGGTCGGCGATCGCCTCGAGCGCCTCGGTGTTCTTCAGCGCCGGGTTGCCGTCGTCGTCGACGAGGTTGAGCTCGATCTCCAGACCGGTCATCGGTGCGGCGCTGTCGAAGAGTGACTCCCGCAGCATCCGGGCGAACACGTCGAGACAACGGCGTACCTTCTCGCGGTACCGCGTGCGGTCCGCCCGGGAGAACTCCTGCTGTGCGACCTCTTCGCCCATGGTCGCAGCCTAGGGCCGAAGTGGCCGGTGTGCCCACTACCGGGCGGCAAGCACCCGTACGACGCTGCCCGCGCCGACCGACTGTCCGCGGTGTGCAGCGCGCATCGCGGCCAGCAGGTCCCACGGACCTGAGCTCTTGAGCACCACGCCGGTCGCACCAGCCTCGAGGGCGCTCGCGGTGATCGCGTCGGTGCAGTACGACGAGAGCACGAGCACCCGGGTCCTCGGGTTGCACCGGATGATCTCCTCGGTGGCCTCGAGCCCGTCGAGCGTCGGCATCAGCAGGTCCAGCACCACGAGGTCCGGGTCGTGGAACACGGTCGAGGTCACGGCCCCGAGCCCGTCCGCGGCCGTGTCGACGACCTCCATGTCGTCCTGGGCGTTGACCAGGACCTGGAGCGCGAACCGGACCACCGGGTGGTCATCTGCCAGGACGACTCGGATCATGTGACACCTGCCCTCTTTCTGCGCCGGCGGCGCTGAGGACACCCTCGTGGATCCGTGGTTGGAAAAACCTGGGGCAGCTCGGCAGGTGCGCGGAACGCGGACAGCGAGCCGTCGGAATGGGCTCGTGCGCCCGTGGAAGGCGCTCAGTGAGCCGTCGTCAGCTCGGGGAAGCGCGCCTCGAGAACGGTGCCGCTCTCCGCGCCAGGGCGCAGGTCGAGGTGGCCGCCGGCGTCGCGCACCGAGTCGGCGAGCAGGACCACGCCGAGGTGCCCGTCCTCCCGCTGGTCCTCCGAGGTGAAGCCCTGGCCGTCGTCGGTGACGCGCACGAGCAGCTCGTCGCCGTCCGGGCTGACCAGCACCGACGCCGTGCGGGCGCCGGCGTGCCGGACCACGTTGCGCAGCCCCTCCCGGACGATCCGGTAGGCCAGGCGTGCGGTGTCCGGCTCCAGGCCCAGTCCGGTGGGGACCTCGACGTGGACCTCCAGCTCCGGTCCTCCCGATCGGTGGGCCAGCTCCTTGACCGCATCGGCCAGCTCGCCGTCGCTGAGGTCGGGAGGGTAGATGTCGGTCATCAGCGTGCGCAGGGAGGCGATGTCGCGCTGCAGGATCGACAGCACCCGCTCACTGGCCTCGGCGTTGCTGTTGCCGTTGCCGTTGGCCGACGCCTCCTGCGAGCGCAGCACGGTGGGCAGCATGTAGCTGAGGCCGGCCAGGTCCTGGATCACGCCGTCGTGCAGGTCCTGCGCGAGCCGGCGGCGCTCGAGCTCGGAGGACAGCAGCGCGCGGCGGAGGATGTCCGCTCGGGCCCGTTGGCTGCGCTCGACGCGGCGGGCGAGCGAGACCGAGAGCGGCATGATCGACAGCTGGAACAGCAACAGGGAGCCGATGGCGAGCGGCAGCAGCTCGGCGAAGATCGCCTGCTGGTCCGCGCGCATGGTGTCGGGCGACATGTGGGACTCCACGACCACGGGGACCCCCTCGGCGTCGTACGCACCGACGAAGACCTCGAGCAGCGGCCCCTCCTTGCGCTCGAACTCGTCCTCGGGGCGGTCGAGCTGGGAGTAGTCGGTCACCGCCTGCTTGGTGCCGAACAGCGGGGCCGCGTCAGGGGGCAGCTTGTAGACCTTGCCGGTGAGCGTCGGGTCGTCGGACCAGATCACCTGTCCGTCGCTGCTCCAGATCTTGACGTGGTTGACCGACCCGTCCTGCATCCGGTTCTGGACGATCGTCTCCAGCCGCGCCACGGCAGCCGGGTCACCGGCCCGGACGGCGGCGTCCACCAAAGGCGCGGTCACGCTGTGCGCCATGCTGGCGCCGCGGAACCGTGCGTCGCGCAGCGCCTCGTCCTCGGCGATGTGCTCGCTGACGGCCACGGTGGCGATGCCGACGACGACCAGGGCCAGCAGGCTCCAGGCCAGGAAGCGGAGGACGGCGTTGCGGACGACGGACTGCGGACCGAGGTCTACCGCGGCGCGCCGGTCAGCGAGACGACGACTCGGCATGGATCAGCCCACGTCGGTTGGCGATCGCCACGGCCTCGAGCTGCGAGTGTGCGCCGAGCTTCGAGAGCAGGCTCTTGACGTAGCCACGACAGGTGTTCACCGAGATCCCCAGATGGGCGGAGATCGCTCGCGAGTCCATCCCGAGCGCGAGCATGCCGAGCACGTCGCTCTCCCGGCGGCTCAGCGGCGGCACGTACTCCGGCCTGACGACGTCGCGGATCACCAGCGACTTCAGCAGAGCGGGGTGGACCACGAACCCGCCGGCCCGGGCGGAGCGCAGCGCGTTGAGCAGGTCCGGCAATGAGCCGTCCTTCGGCAGCAGGCAGCAGGCCCCGGCCTCGGCAGCGCGCCGCATCAGGTCCGCGTCGGCGTGCGCGGTGAGCATGACGACCCGGGTGCCCGGGTGCCGCCGCATGATCTCGGCCGTCGCGGTCACCCCGTCGCCGTCACCGAGCTGGTAGTCCATCACCACCAGGTCCGGACGGTAGGAGTCCACCAGCAGCAGCCCCTCGCTCACGCTGTGCCCGGTGGCCACGCAGTGCAGGCCGTCCTCGCCGTCGAGCGCGAACCGCAGCAGGTCCGCGAACGTCTTGTGGTCGTCGACGACCAGGATGCGGGTGTCCGCGTCCGGCTCGCCGGCAGGTGTGTTCTCGCCGTTGGCAGGCGTGTCTTTTTCGCTCATGCCCCTAGCCCCCTCCGTGGCGGTGAAGCGCAACCGCCGCACTCAGTATTGAACCTCGCGATGTGCACGGCCATAGCGCGAACGGACAAAAACCGGGGTGGAGAGGGCGGGGGCAACTAGTCCTTCGCCGGCACGAACCCGCACGAATCGGCATCATCTGCCACCAGGGCGGGTCAGGAGGCGAACAACGTCAGCTCCTCCCGTGGCACCGGCTGCCAGCTCGACGGTGGCACCGCGCCGGCCAGCGCGTCGGTCAGCAGCGCGGCGAGCCGGTAGTCCGGCTCGACGTCCTGGCAGCGCTCCACCGCGCACCACGCGAGTGCCCCGTCGCCGGAGAGCCAGGCGGCGAAGCCGAGCAGGGCGGCCGGAGCGGCCATCAGGTCGTACGGCGAGCGACGGACCACGTCGCGCCACAGGTCCACGTGCCGGTCGGCGTTCTCACGGGTCATCTCGGCCCAGGCGACGTCGCGGATCTCGATCGCCACCATGCCGACCAGCAGGCGGCCCACCTCCGCGGGATCGAGCGCCTCGCCGTCGGCCAGGAACCGGCGCACCCGCTCCGCCACCCACTGGCCCTCCTGCACCAGGTGTCTGCGCGCCGCCTCGGGCGCGGGTGGTCCGAGCGGATGCCGGGCCGACGCCTGGAACCGGCGCATCGCCTCGTCCGCACCTTCGCCCACCGCCTCGACGGCGTCGGGGTCGGTGCCGATCAACGAGTCGACCAGCTCCTGGCGGCTGCCGAGCGTCACCTGCCCGTCCAGCACCGCCTGCGCGGTGAACGGGTGGCTGGCCACGTCGTAGGGCGTGCCGTCCGCGGGGCAGCACGGGCCGGTGCACCCGGTCAGCGAGTACCAGCGCTCGCCGTCCGCCCGGATCGCCTCCACCACCCGCACCCCGTCCTCCTCGAGCGCGTCGCGCACGACGTCCACCAGCCCCTGCCCGGCGCACTGGTCGTCGGTGTAGGCGACCAGTACGCACCGGTCGACGCGGTGGCGGCTGGTCGCCGAGAGGAGGGACTCGGCGACCGCACCGAACAGCGCCGGGTCCCGGGGCAGGTCGAGCCGCGCATGGAACCGGTTCGTCGCGCCACCGAGGGTGAGCAGGACGAGGGAGTCCTCGGGATGGAAGCCCAGGGCCGCGGGCACGATCGCCAGCAGGTCCGCAGGGCTCTTGGCCTTCATCGTTCGTGAAATGGTCATGCCGCACACACTTCGCCGGAAACCGGGCGACCGGCAGTGCCGTTTCCGGCCCTGTGTACGACGGAGTGGGCAGCTCGGCTGTGGAAAGAAACTGGCCCGCGTGTGTGCGGGCAGAACCGTCGCCGCGGCCAGGCAGAATGGGACCGTGCGCTCCGACCCGACGATCCTCCACGTCGACCTGGACGCGTTCTTCGCCGCGGTCGAGCAGCGCGACAAACCCTCACTGCGCGGCAAGCCGGTCGTCGTGGGCGGGGTCGGTGGCCGCGGCGTGGTCGCCACCGCTTCCTACGAGGCGCGCCGGTTCGGCGTGCGCTCGGCGATGTCCACGGCCGAGGCACGGTCGCGATGCGGGCACGCCGCCTTCCTCAGCGGCCGGTTCGACGCCTACCGGGAGACCAGCGTGCAGGTGATGACCCTGCTCCGCGAGCTCTCGCCGCTGGTCGAGCCGCTGTCGCTGGACGAGGCGTTCGTCGACCTCGCCGCGGCGGACCTCGACGACGTCTCCGTCGACGGCGTCACCGAGGTGGCCCGCCGGCTCAAGGACGGCGTGCACGAGGTGACCGGCGGCCTGTGCGGCTCGGTCGGCATCGCCAGCTCCAAGCTGGTCGCGAAGATCGCCAGCGACCTGGACAAGCCCGACGGCCTGGTCGTGGTCCCGCCGGGCACCGAACGCGACCTGCTCCGGCCGATGAAGGTGACCGTGATCCCCGGCGTGGGCCCGGCCACCGCGGAGCGGCTCCGCCGGGTCGGCGTGCACACCGTCGCCGACCTGGAGCAGATCAGTGAGGACGAGCTGGTCCGGCTGGTCGGCCAGTCGCACGGCAGGTCGCTCTACCGGATGGCGCGTGCCGACGACGACCGGGCGGTGATCGCCGAGCGGGAGACGAAGTCGGTCAGCGTCGAGGGCACCTACGACACCGACCTGGTCGACAAGCGGCTGCTCGAGGGGCTGCTCGACCGACAGGCGACCCAGGTCACCGAGCGGCTCCGCAAAGCCCGGCTGTCCGGCCGGACGATCACGGTGAAGGTGCGCCTGCACGACTTCTCCACGCACACCCGTTCGGCCACCCTGGCCGGTCCCACCGACAACGCGAAGGTGGTCGCCCGGCTGGCCCGGTCGCTGCTCGGTGACGTGGACACCTCCGGTGGCGTCCGGCTGCTCGGCGTCGGCGTCTCGGGGCTGGCCGACTGGATCCAGGAGGACCTGTTCAGCGAGTACGACGACGAGCCCGACGAGCACCCCTCCGACGTGGAACCGCTCGACGTGGACGCCGTCGACCGGATCACCCGCGGCCGGATGTGGTCCCCCGGGATGGACGTAGTGCACGCCCAGCACGGAGCCGGCTGGGTGTGGGGATCCGGCGTCGGCCGGGTGACCGTCCGCTTCGAGACCGCGGAGACCGGACCCGGGCCGGTGAAGACCTTCCGCGCCGACGACCCGGACCTCGAACGCCGGCCGCGCGGCCGCTATCCGGTCAGTCCGCCACCAGAAGCGCTTGCGGAGCCGCGGCCTTCAGCCGGGTCTTGAGCCACGCGAGCTGCCCGGTGGTCTCATGGTCACAGCTGTCGACGATCTGGATCATCTCGGTGTCGCGGGCACCCTTGGCTGCCTGTCCGACCAGGGTCCATGCCATGTCGAGGTAGCTCGCCAGCAGGTAGAGGTCGTGCAGGTCCCGCAACAACCCGATCCCACCGCTGCGGGTCTCGGACAGCCCCTCGGCGTGCAGCCGCTCCGGCTCCGCGTCCTTGTGCTCGCCGTACCGCTCGATCGCCGGGGCAAGTGCCTCGACGTGCGCGTCGCACTGCGCCGCCAGGTTGAGGCAGGTGTGGAACACGTCGGCCTCCTCCGCGTGGCCGTGCGCGACCTGCCGGAAGGAGCTGCCCAGAGTGCGCTCACCCTGCTCGAGCAGGCCGATGTAGGTGGCCAGATGCATGCTCATCCCTCCGCCGTGGTGACGCGCGCCGACGCGGTCGTGTCCGGCGCCGGGGCCGGCCCGTCCCCACCCGCGAGCCGGGTGAGCCGCACCGCCCCGTTCTTGAACGCCGGTTGCTTGGAGACGGGGTCCCAGGCGGTGATCGTCAGCTCGTTGGCGGCGCGTCGGCGACCTCCGCCGTCACCGTCGCCGTAGTGGAACGGGACGAACACGGTGCCCGCGCGGATCCGGCTGACCCGCGCCGCCACCTCGATCGAGCCGCGGACGGACTCCACCCGGACCAGGTCACCCTCGGCTATCCCGAGCGCCTCGGCGTCGTCGGTCGAGATCTCGACCCACGCGTCCGGTGCGGCTTCGTTCAGCTCCGGTGCTCGACCTGTCTTGGTGCGCGTGTGGAACTGGTACGCGGTGCGGCCGGTGCTCAGCGTCAACGGATAGTCGTCGCCCGGGTTCTCCGGCGGTGAGGTCCAGGGAGCTGCCTTGAGCCGCGCCCGCCCGTCGAACCGGGTCGCGGCGTGCCCGGTCGCGGTGACCGCAGCCCCGGTGAGCAGGTCGTGCCCGTACGTCTCGCAGTAGTCGTCGAAAGTGTTGAAGACATGGTCGGTGTAGATGCGTTCGGTGCCGTCCGGAGCCTCGTCGGTGCACGGCCACTGGATGCCGCTGCCACCGCGGAGCTTCTCGTAGCTCATCCCGGAGTAGTCGCAGGGCCGGCCACGAGAGCACTCCCGCCAGCCGTCGAAGGCGGCCTCGGGTGAGTCCCAGCGCGGGATCGGCCGCCCGCTGCGGTCGGTGAATCCCATCCGCCGGGCGTAGTCGACCCAGATGTCGAGGTCGCTGCGCGACTCCCCCGGCGGCTCCACGGCCTGCTCGGACAGGTGCACCGTGCGGTCCACGTTGGTGAAGGTCCCGGTCTTCTCCGCCCACAGCGCCGAAGGCAGCACCACGTCGGCCAGCAGCGCGGTCTCGCTCAGATACCCGTCGTTGACCACCACGAACACCTTGTCGCTGCCGAGGATGCGCCGGATCCGACTGAGCTCGGGCAGGGAGACCGCGGGGTTCGTGCCGGCGATCCAGAGGAAGCCGACGGAACCTTGCTCGGCGTACCGGAACAGCTGCATGGCGTGGGTCGGCGGCGACCAGTGCGGGATCACGATCGGATCCACGTCCCAGAGCTCCGCGAGCTCGCGGACGTGCTCCTCGTTCTGCCAGTTCCGGAACCCGGACAGGTCACCGTCGACGCCTGTCTCGCGGTTGTTCTGTGCCGTGGGCTGCCCGTTCATCTGCAGGATCCCGGCGCCGGGCCGGCCCAGCATGCCGCGCAGGAGATGCATGTTGTTCACAGCCACGGATGCTGCGGTCGCCTGGTGGGACTGGTAGAAGCCTTGCAGAACGGTCGACACGACGCGCTGCGATGTCCCGAAGATCTCCGCAGCCGCACGCACGTCGCGGGCCTCGACCCGGCAGACCTCCGAGACCCGCTCGGGCGTGTACTCGTCGACGACCCGGGCCAGCTCCTCGAAGCCGACCGTGTGGGCGTCGACGAACTCGTGGTCGATCCAGTCGTGCTGGATCAGCTCCCGCACGAGGCCGTTCATCACGGCCTGGTTGGTCCCCGGCCGGACCGCGAGGTGCACGGCGGACCGCTCGGCCACCTTCGTGCGACGCGGGTCGACGGTCACATGCTGCGGAGGGTCGGCTCCCTCGAGGCGGTCCAACATCCGCGCCCACATCACGGTCTGCGTCTCGGCCACGTTGTGCCCGTAGTGGAACATCGCGTCGCAGGTGTCGAGGTCGGCGTAGCTGCCTGGTTGGCCGTCCGTGCCGAAGGACTCCTTCAAGGAGGCGGCCGCAGTGGCTGTGCACAGCCGGGTGTTGCCGTCCATGTGCGGTGTGCCGATGCCGGCCTTCCCGATCACCGCGAGCGTGTAGTACTCCTCCAGCATCAGCTGCCCGGAGGTGTAGAACCCGTGCGAGAGCGGCCCCTTCTGTTCGAGGAGCGCGCGCGAGCGGTCCACGACCAGACCCATCGCCTCGTCCCAGGACGCCTCGACCAGCTCACCGTTCCTGCGCACGAGCGGACGGGTCAACCGGTCCCGGAGCTGTCCCTGCCAGCCGAAGAGCCCCTTGGGGCCGAGCCGCCCCTTGTTGATCCGGTCGACGGCACGGCCTCGCATGCCCACCATCTGGTTCCCGGCCACCGCCACATCGACACCGCAGCCGTTGCTGCACAGCAGGCACGCCGACTGCACCCACCGTTCGACGTCCGCCTCTGCGACCCCGTTGACGAGATGCGTGTCCACTCGTTCCGGCCAGCTCTCCCCGGAGGCGTACGCCGTGCGCGTCCCCCAGATGTCACGCACACGATCGGCTGCCACGTCACGCCACCTCCACGAGTCGGGTCACACGTTGGCCTACCCAACCGATCCGGCCGCCATGCGCGAACCGGTGCGGAAACAGCGGACCACCCGGAGCGGACTAGCCAGCCCCGCGCGCCGCGGCGAACCGCACCCGGTCCCCCGGCCGCAGCTGCGCACACACCGCCAAGTCCTCGGGGCGCACCACGCCGATCACGGGGTAGCCGCCGGTGGTCGGGTGGTCGTTGAGGAACACCAGCGGCTCCCCCGACGCCGGCACCTGCACCGCCCCCAGCACCAGGCCCTCGCTGGGCAGCTCCTCGCTCCGCTCCCGGACCAGCCGAGGGCCGTGCAGCCGTAGCCCCACCCGGTTCGAGTCCGCGGAGCACGTGTACGTCGAACCGGTCAGCGTCGTCATCGCCTCGTCGATGAACCAGTCGGTACGCGGACCGGGGACCACCCGCAGCGTGACCGGGTCCGGCGGCCGGCGTACGACGGAGACGTCCACGCCGTGGGGAGCGTGGAGCGGGTCACCGATCGGGAGGACGGCACCGGCGGAGACCGGATCCGGCCCCATCCCGGACAGGGTGTCGGTCGACCGGGAGCCGAGCACCTCGGCGACCTGGACACCTCCGGCGGCGGCGACGTAGCTGCGCAGGCCCCGTGTGGCCGGACCGACCAGCAGGGTCTGGCCGCTGCCGAGCGCCAGCGGTTCGCCGAGCGGTGCCGGTCGGCCGTCGACGGTGACCGGGCACTCCGCCCCGGTGACGGCGAGCGTCATCGCGGTCGAGGTCCGGACCGTCACTCCGCCGAGGGTGGTCTCCAGGACCGCGGCGCTGTCCGGGTTGCCGACCAGCCGGTTCGCGAGCGACGCGGCCGGCCGGTCCAGCGCACCGGAGCGAGGCACGCCGAGGTGGGCCCAACCGGGTCGACCGCAGTCCTGCACCGTGGTCAGCGGCCCCGGGTCGAGCACGGTGAGGGAACGCTTCACCGGCCCACCTCCACGAACCGGACCCGGGTGCCCGGCGACAACGTGGCCGGCTCCGGGCGGGAGGGGTCCCACAGCGTCAGGTCGGTGCGACCGAGCAGCTGCCAGCCGCCCGGCGACGCGGTCGGGTAGACACCGGTGAACGAGCCGGCCAGGCCGACCGCCCCGACCGGCACCCGGGTCCGCGGCGTGTCGAGCCGCGGCACCGAGAGCCGCTCCGGCAGCCCGGTGCAGTAGGCGAATCCCGGGGCGAACCCGCAGAAGGCAACGACCATCTCCGTGCCGGTGTGGGTGCGGACCACCTCGGCGGTGGTCATCTCCCAGAGCCTCGCCACCGCCTCCAGGTCGGGTCCGTCGTACCGGGTCGGCACCTCCACCACCGGGCCGTCCTCGGAGGAAGGGGCGTCCAGCGACCAGCCCGCCAACGAGGCGACGAGCGCGTCCACGTCGGGAACCCCCGAGAACAGCACGGTCTGCGCCGCCGGGACGATGTCGACCGCCTCGACCGCACGCCGTCGCGCCTCGGCGTAGAGCGCGGTCGCCTCCGCGGTGTCGGTCACCTCGACGAGCACCGCCTCGAGGCCCACCCGGATGATCCTCACCCGCGACATCCCGGCGCAAACGCCTTCAGCACGAACCCGGCCGAGCTCAGCGCCCGCCGTACCGCCGCTGCATTGGCTACCGCCCCCGGCGAGTCACCGTGCACGCACACCGAGGAGACCGCACCCGAGCGCGCCAGCTCCACCGCACGTTCGGCGATCCGGTCGCGGTCGGTCACGAGAGCACCGGGCTCGCCGCGCGGCACCAACCGGCCGTCGGCGGTGTAGCCACGGTCGGGGAACCCCTCGCGGAAGGTGGCGCGCCCCGCCGCGTCCGCCAGCATCAGGAACACCGACGGCGGCAGGCCGAGGACCGGCAGGTCACCGGAACCGGCGAGCACCGCGCGCGCCTGCTCCTCGTCGTCGACGATCCGGTTGTAGAGCGCGCCGTGCGGCTTGACGTAGCGGACCTCGGTGCCCTCCGACGCCGCGATCCGGGACAGGGTGCCGACCTGGTCCGCGACGTGCTCCACCAGCACGTCGTACGCGACGTCCATCGCCACCCGGCCGAAGTTCTCCCGGTCGGCGTAGGACACCTGCGCCCCGACCGCGACCCCCCGCTCGGCCGCCCGTGCGCACACCGACCGCATGGTGGCCTCGTCGCCGGCGTGGTAGCCGCACGCGACGTTCGCGCTGGTGACCACCTCGAGCAGGCCGGCGTCGTCGGTGACGCCCTCGCCGAGGTCGGCGTTCAGGTCGATCAGCACGGGCATGGTCCCCGATTGTGCCGTGCCGCCGCACCCGCGGATAGGGTCGCTCCATGCCCGAGCAGATCACACCTCCCGTCGCCCGGAAGATCCCCACCAAGCGCACCCACCACGGCGACACGTTCGTCGACGACTACGAGTGGCTGCGCGACAAGGAGTCCCCCGAGACCATCGCGCACCTCGAGGCAGAGAACGCCTACACCGAGGTGAGGACCGCGCACCTGGCCGACCTCCGCGACGCGATCTTCGGGGAGATCAAGTCCCGCACCAAGGAGACCGATCTCTCGGTCCCGTCCCGGATCGGGAGCTACTGGTACTACGGGCGCTCGATCGAGGGCAAGCAGTACGGCGTGAGCTGCCGGTGTCCCGTCGACGGGCCCGACGACTGGGACCCGCCCAAGCTGGACGCGGAGATCGACGTTCCCGGCGAGGAGGTGCTGCTCGACTCCAACGAGCTCGCCGAGGGGCACGAGTTCTTCTCGCTGGGGGCCGCGTCGGTCAGCCCGGACGGGAACCTGCTGGCGTTCAGCACCGACACCGTCGGCGACGAGCGGTTCCTGCTGCAGGTCAAGGACCTGCGCACCGGCGAGCTGCTCCCCGACCAGATCCCGAACACCCTGCACGGGGCGACCTGGGACCTCGACGCGACGATGCTGTTCTACTCCACCGTCGACGAGTCGTGGCGGCCGGACAAGATCTGGCGGCACCGGCTGGGCACCGACGTCGCCGAGGACGTGCTGGTGTTCCACGAGCCCGACGAAAGGTTCTGGTCCTCGATCGGGCGGACCCGCAGCGACAAGTACCTGATGATCGCGGTCGGGTCGAAGACCACCACCGAGTACCGCGTCCTCGAGGCCGACGACCCGACCGGTGAGTTCCGGATGGTCGCCCCCCGCCGCCAGGGTGTCGAGTACAACCTCGAGCACGCGGTGATCGCGGGCGAGGACTGCTTCCTGGTGCTGCACAACGACGGCGCGGAGAACTTCGCGCTCGCCAAGGCACCGGTCGACGCGACCGGCCACGAGCAGTGGGAGCCGGTGCTGGCCCACGATCCGGCGATCCGGCTCGAGGACGTCGACGCGTTCGCCGGCCACCTGGTGGTCAGCCAGCGCAGCGACGGGCTCACCCAGCTGAGGATCATCAACCTCACCGGGTCCGGTCTCGGCGACGACTACCTGGTCGAGTTCGAGCACCCGATCTACACCGTCGGTGCGTCCGGGAACCCGGAGTTCACCCAGCCCACGGTCCGGCTGGGCTACACCACGATGGCCACCCCGCCCGGCGTCTACGACTTCGACGTCACCACCCGCGAGCTGACCCTGCTCAAGGAGACCCCGGTCCTCGGCGACTTCGACCCGGAACGCTACGAGCAGCACCGGGAGTGGGCCACCGCCCCCGACGGCACCCGGGTCCCGATCTCCATAGTGTGCCGGACCGGCCTGCGCGAGCAGGGCCCGATGCCGATGGTGCTCTACGGCTACGGGTCCTACGAGGCCTCGATCGACCCCTACTTCTCGATCGCCCGACTGTCCCTGCTGGACCGCGGGATCGGCTTCGCGATCGCCCATGTGCGCGGCGGCGGCGAGATGGGCCGGCGCTGGTACGACCAGGGCAAGATGCTGCACAAGAAGAACACCTTCACCGACTTCGTCGCCTGCGCCCGGCACCTCGCCGACACCGGCTGGACCAGGCCGGACCGACTGGTCGCCGAGGGCGCCAGCGCCGGCGGCCTGCTGATGGGCGCGGTGGCGAACCTGGCGCCGGAGGCGTTCACCGGGATCGTGGCCAACGTGGCGTTCGTGGACGCACTCACCTCGATCCTCGACCCGTCGCTCCCGCTGACCGTGATCGAGTGGGAGGAGTGGGGCAACCCGCTGGAGGACCCCGAGGTCTACGCCTACATGAAGTCCTACACGCCCTACGAGAACGTCGAGGCCAAGCAGTACCCGGCGATCCTGGCCGAGACGTCCCTCAACGACACCCGCGTGCTCTACGTCGAGCCCGCCAAGTGGATCGCCCGGCTGCGCGAGGTCGCCAGCGGCGAGAAGGACTTCCTGCTCAAGACCGAGATGGCGGCCGGGCACGGCGGGGTCAGCGGCCGGTACAACGCCTGGAAGGACCGCGCGTTCAGCTACGCGTGGATCATCGACCGGCTCGGCAAGGCCTGACCCGCCACGTCCGTCGTACGACGGATGCGTCCGCACCCACTCGGTAGCGTGGAGAGGTGAGCATCCCCGCCCCTTCCCGCCACCGGTCGCAGCCGTTGTGGCTCACCGCGGCCGTGGTGATCCTGGGCTTCGTCGCCGGGCTGTACCTGATCGAGGGCATCGACACCGCGCTCGGCAACCGGTTGGACGGCTACGGCGTGATCCCCCGCGAGCCCGAGGGCTTCGACGGGATCCTGTTCGCTCCCCTGCTGCACGTCGGCTGGGTGCACCTGCTCGCGAACACCGTGCCGCTGCTGGTCCTCGGCTACCTGATCCTGCTGTCCGGGATTGCCCGCTGGGCCGCGGTGACCGCGGTGGTGTGGCTGATCGGCGGCTTCGGTACCTGGCTGACCGGGGCCGACAACTCCATCCACCTCGGCGCCTCGGTGCTCGTGTTCGGCTGGCTGGTCTACCTGCTGCTGCGCGGCATCTTCACCCGGCGGTTGGGCCAGGTCCTGATCGGCGTGGTGGTGATGTTCTTCTACGGCGGCGCGCTGTGGGGCGTGCTGCCGGTGCAGGAGGGCATCTCCTGGCAGGCCCACCTGTTCGGCGCGGTCGGCGGTGGACTGGCCGCGCGCTGGTTCGCGAACCGCGACATCTAGTGGGTGTGTCCCTATTGGGACTCACCTGCTTCCCTTGACCCGCCGCACCGGACGGTGCGGCGGGTGCTTGGTTGCCTTCCAGCCGCCGGCACACCAAGGTGTCGGTCTGACGCTGGTTCCGGCCCAGGGCCCGTCCGTGGTGCGAGGTGGCGGTCGGCTCTACGGCCCGGCTCATCCAGGCGCGGACACGGGGAATGCCGTGTCAGGCGGCCGCGGTGAGCGGCGGAGAAGTCGCGGGGTGCCCGTCGACTGCGCGACAGCAGCGCGGTATCGGTCTTCACGGCACCCACAGGCATGCTCGTGATGGTTCGCAGACCACCGACAACACCGCCAATAGGGACACGCCTCCTAAGAGTTCGCTGAGAACTGCGCCGACCGGCAACTTCTGGGCGTCGTCGAGCGTCCTTTCCTATACGGAACGCGGGTAAAACCGGCCGGAACGGGAATCTCACCGACCCGATAGTCGTTGGGACGAATACAGGGGCACCCGGTGGGTATGTCCTCTGGATAGGAAGGGAGACCGCACGTGGCAAGTCGAACGCACGCGCGTGATTCGATCGAGGGACGCGACAGTGTCGGCATGTATCTCGACGAGATCGCGCGCACCCCATTGCTCGACGCGATCACCGAAGTAGAGCTCAGCAAGACGATCGAGGCCGGACTGATGGCCGAGCACCTGCTCGCCGAGGGCCGGGTGGGCCGCCGCAAGGGCGGGGCCCCCAAGTACGCAACCCAGGAAGAGCTCGAGTGGCTCGCCGCCGAGGGGCAGCGCGCGATCCAGAAGTTCATCACCGCGAACCTGCGACTGGTCGTGTCGATCGCCCGCAAGTACGGCCGCAGCGCGATGCCGATGCTGGACCTGGTCCAGGAGGGCAACACCGGACTGATCCGCGCGGTCGAGAAGTTCGACTACGCCAAGGGCTACAAGTTCTCGACCTACGCGACCTGGTGGGTGCGCCAGGCGATCACCCGCGGCATCGCCCAGCAGGCCCGCGTCGTGCGGCTGCCGGTGCACGTGGTCGAGGAGCTGAACCAGGTCGGTTCGGCCCGTCGTACCCTCGAGCGCCAGCTCGGGCGGGACCCGGAGCCGGAGGAGATCGCCACCGAGCTCGGGATGGCCGTCGAGCGGGTCATCGACCTGATCACCTGGGGCCGCGAGCACGTGAGCCTGGACACCCCGGTGGACGACAACGGTGACACCTCGCTCGGTGACCTGATCGCGCAGGAGACCGCGCCCGGTCCTGACGCGACCGTCCTCGACGTCGAGTCGCGGGATCGGCTCAGCCACCTGGTGGAGCTGCTGGACGAGCGGGCCGCGGACATCGTCCGGTCCCGCTATGGACTGGTCGACGGCCGCCAGCACAAGCTCGCCGACATCGGCGCGAAGCACGGCATCTCCGCCGAGCGGGTGCGCCAGCTCGAGCGGGAGGCGCTGGCCAAGCTGCGCGAGCTGGCCGACCCGGACCTGGCCGCCTGATCCCGCTACGTCCCCGAGTTGTCAGGCGGTGTGACCGCCCTGGCGGTCGCAGCGCCTGACAACTCTCCGAAGACCTCCGTGACCCTGTCGCGGAGGTCTTCGAGCGTTCCGGTGTTGTCGATCACGTACGACGCGATCGCGAGCCGCTCGTCCCGCGAGGCCTGGGCCCGCACCCGGCCCTCCGCGTCCTCGCGGCTCATCCCACGGAGCCGGGTCATCCGGTCGACCTGGACCTCGACCGGGACGTCGACCACGATCACCGCGTCGAAGCGGGCGGCCTGACCGGTCTCCGCCAGCAGCGGGATGTCGTGCACGACGAGGGCGTCCGGGCCGGCCTCGGCCTCGAGCTCGGCGCCGTGCTTGCGGACCCGAGGGTGGATGATCGCCTCCAGCTTGCGGCGGGCCGACTCGTCGGCGAAGACGAGCGTGCCCATCGCGACCCGGTCCAGCGCACCGTCCTCGGTCAGCACCTCCGGTCCGAAGGCCGCCTCGATCTCGCGCAGTCCCTCGGTGCCCGGCGCGACGACCGCCCGCGCCAGCAGGTCCGCGTCGACCACCACCGCGCCGAGCTCGGCCAGGATCGCGGAGACCGTGCTCTTGCCGGAGGCGACTCCCCCGGTCAGGCCGACCCTCACCGGGTCGGCGCTCCGGCCGGACGGCGCCGGTCCGGGGCCGCGGGCGGGCTCGGGTTGTCGTCTGCAGCAGATTGTCGGTGCACGGTGGCAGTATCGCAGGATGGCGACCACACCAACTCTCACGCAGTACTTCGTCGCGTCCTCCATCGACGGGTTCATCGCCGACGAGCACGACAACCTCGACTGGCTGCTGCAGCTCGACGGCGGCCCCGAGGACGACACCAACCCCTACGCCGAGTTCATCAGGGACGTCGGGGCCATCGCGATGGGGGCGACGACCTACGAGTGGATCCAGCGCTACGACCCGGGGAACTGGGAGTACGGCGACCTGCCCACCTGGGTCTTCACCCACCGGGAGCTCACTCCGTTCGAGGGCGCGAACCTCATCTTCACCTCAGAGGACGCCCAGAAGGTGCACGCCGACATGGTCGCTGCCGCCGGCGGTAAGAACATCTGGCTGGTCGGCGGCGGCGACCTCGTGGGCCAGTTCATGGACCATGACCTGCTCGACGAGATCTGGCTCTCGCTCGCACCCGTGACCCTCGGCAAGGGAGCGCCGCTGCTGCCACGCCGACGCACCGAGCCGATGAGGCTCACGTCGGTGACTCCCGCGCGGAACGGCACGTTCGCGCACCTGCGTTACTCGCTGCGCTGATCGTCCCGCTCGGCGGCCGACCGGGCTACTGGCCGTCCTGGCCGCTGACCTGGGTCCAGGGCACCAGGAACGCCTCGGCCCCTCCGCCCACGATCGAGACCTCGAGCGGGTCGAGCTCCTTCGGGTCGGCCGTCGGGTCGACGAGCACGCCCTCGGTGGCCGTGTAGGTCACCGACCACCAGGTGTCACCGGAGCCGTCGTCGCTGCGCACGAACCGGGCCTCCTCGGTGTGCCCGTCGGGGAACGTGTAGGTGAGCTCCAGGAGCGGGAAGGGCAGCAGTCCGCCCGCGGCGAACCGGACGGCCGTGGTCTCGCCGTGGCCGTCGGTGACCGGGGTGCTGCTCAGCGAGAGCGAAGCCTTGTCCAAGCGGTCGCGGTCACCGTCGCTCGAGGCGACCAGCACCGGTTCAGCGCCGTCCGCGTCATCCGCGCCGGCTGCGCCATCCGCGCCATCCGCGCCATCCGCGCCATCCGCGCCGGTGAGCATGTCGCAGACCACCCACCGGTCACCGGCGGACCAGAACGAGATGACCCCTCCGTCGTCGGCGGTCTGCGCCACCTCCTGCAGACCGTT
>JAICRS010000357.1 GCA_025966335.1 Nocardioidaceae bacterium | reverse complement strand
TAGACCTCGAGCCGCCGCGCGGACTCCACGTCGACGTCGATGTCGGGCAGCGCCTGCCGCAACGGGGACAGGAACCGCTCCATCAGCAGGCCGTGCCGCAGCGGGTCGACCCCGGAGACACCGATCAGGTAGTTGACCAGGCTGCCCGCACCCGACCCGCGGGCCGCGCAGCGCACCCCCATCTCCTTGATCAGGTCGCTGACATCACCGACGGTCAGGAAGTACGACGCGTAGCCGAGCTGGCCGATGGTCTGCAGCTCGTCGTCGAGCCGCTTCCAGATCCGCTGCCGCGGCGCGTTCCCGTAGCGGCGGCCGATGCCTGCCTCGCACCGGGCGCGGAGCATCTGATCCGCAGGGGTGGCTCCCGCCGCATCCCGGCTCGCGCCACCCCCGCCCACTCCGAACTCCGGGAAGTGCACCTCACCGAGCCCGAGGTCCTCACGCGGGTCGACCGCGCACCGGTCGGCGACCATCCGGGTGCGGGCCAGCAGCTGTCGCGCGTCCCGCTCACCGAGACCGGCGAACCGGCAGACCTCTTCAGCCACCTCGACCATCTGCTTGCCGGACTTCAAGAACCCCTCGGCGTTCCCGCGGTCGACGTGGCGCAGGTCGAGCGGGACCAGCCGGCGGGCCGCGTCGAGCACGTCGACGGTGGGTGCGTCGCTGCGGTCGGCGTAGCGGACGGCGTTGGTGAGTACGACGCCCAGGTTCTCGTCGCGGGACAGGCCGGCCATCCTCGCGGCATGGGGCGAGGAACCGGGACCCGATCCGGGGAGCCGGTGCGAGACCACCTCGATGATCAGGTCGGCGCGGTCGACCACCTCGAGCCAGGGACGCAGCGCGGCCCGGGCCAGGTCGTCCCGGCGCAGGGTCGCGGCCCGGCCGATCTCGGAGCCGGGGCCGAGCATCACCAGCACGTCGTTGCCGGCGATGTGCTCGGCGACCAGCTCCAGGGAGGTGACCGGTGTGCCACGCTCCCCCGCGAGATGGGTCGCGGAGACCAGCCGGCACAACGCGGCCCAGCCGCGTTTGCTGCCGGCCAGGAACGTCGCACGCGGGAGCCGCTGGTCGCGGAAGGCGCCACCGCGCACCGGGGTCCGGGTCCTCGGCGTGCCCGGAGACGTCGCGGCGACCGGTAGCGCACCGGTGGGTGCGACGGCGAGGTCGACGCCGAGGACCGGGCGGATGTGGGCGGACATGCAGGCCTTCGCGAACCGGACCGCGCCGTAGACACCGTCGCGGTCCGTCAGCGCGAGGGTGTCCATCTCGTGCTCGGCGGCCCGTTCGACGAGCACATGCGGATGCGAGGCGCCGTACTGCAGGGAGTAGCCGGAGGCGACGTGCAGGTGGACGAACGGGTCAGGCGACACCACGCCACCCCGGCGTCGACTCCGTCGGAAGGGTCTCCTGGAACGGGACGTGCCTGGTCAGCCCGAGCGACTGCTCGACCAGGCCGAGGAACCGGTCCGCGTCGCGAACCAGGTCGTCGGCCTCCCGCTCGGTGACCGCACGGGTGGACCCGGCCTCGGCCGCTGCCCGCTTGCCGGCACCGGCTGCGAAGAACGCGGCCCACTCACTGAACTCGGGAGCCACCTCGGCGAGCAGCACCCAGGCGTTCTTCTGGACCCGGCCCCGCTTCGCCGGTCCGGGGGTCGGGTGGGCACGGGCCGCGAGCAGCGCCGCGGTCGCCCGGAGCGCGGCGACGTGGGCGAACGCGTAGCGCAGCGTCACCTCGGAGGTGGTGATCGCCTCCCGCAGCGAGCGGGCGGAGCGCTCGAGGTAGGCATGGGTCGCTGCCGGGAGGTCGTACGGGTGGGGCGTCATCGTGGTGCTCATC
>JAICRS010000218.1 GCA_025966335.1 Nocardioidaceae bacterium | reverse complement strand
CAAGCCCATAACGGGGGGCCCCGGGTCCCCTTTCGCGCTCCGGGGCCCCCGGCTGCATGCGTTGGGTGGACGCCGTGCCGGTGACCTGGGACTTCGGCGGCGCCGCGGCGCCCGGCGACGAGACCCCGTTGACCTGGACCACGTCCGTCGAGAACGGTCGGACGAAGGTGTTCTGCGAGAAGTGCTCCCGCGAGCACCTGCGGGCGATCGAGAGCAAGCTCGACAGCGAGTGGTGGTGAGCCTTACTCGGCGAAGCCCGGCAGCGACTCGCTGAGGATCTGCCGGAACGGCGCCTCGGCCTCCAGCTGGCACAGGACACCGATGCCGCCGATCCAGACCCGGTGGATCAGCAGGTACGACGGCGGCAGGTTCAGCTTCAATGTCATCGTGTAGCCGGGCTCGCGCGGGTCGTTGAGCCGCTGGAACTGACGGCGCATCCACTCCCGGGAGAACTGGAAGGTCTCCGCGCGGGCCGGGTCGATGAACGGGCCGAGGTAGTCGCGCAGCTCGGCCGGGTCGATCTTGATGCTGGGTTTGACGAAGCCCTCTGCGCGCAGGGCGGTGAGCACGTCCTCGTAGTCGTCCAGCATCGCGATCCGCATCAGCGTGCCGATCGACCGGGGCAGGCCGCGCTCGGGCAGCCGGGCGACCGCCCCGAAGTCGACCACGCCCATCCCGCCGAGCTCGCCGTCCGGTGTCGGCAGGATCCGGAAGTTGCCCGGGTGCGGGTCCGCATGCAGCATCCCGGTGCGCTCAGGGCCGGCGAACAGGAACCGGACGTACATCTCCCCGTAGTGGTCCCGCTGCTCCTGGGTCCCCTCGGCGATCAGCCGGGCCAGCGACGAGGCGCTGTGCACCCACTCGCTGACCAGCACCTGGCCGGTCCCGGCGACCACGTCGGGGACGAAGACCTGCGGGTCGTCACGGAATTCGGCCGCGAACACCTTCTGCGCCTCGGCCTCCAGTCCGTAGTCGAGCTCCTCGGCCACCCGGTCCTGGAGCTCGGCGACGAGCGGCTTGATGTCGATCCCCGGCACCAGCCCGCCGAACGTCTTGGCCACCCGGCTGATCTGGCGCAGGTCCGCCCGGAGCGCGTCACCAGCGCCCGGGTACTGGATCTTCACCGCGACCTCGCGGCCGTCCTTCCACCGGCCCCGGTGCACCTGCCCGATGGAGGCGGCGGCGGCGGGGTTGTCGTCGAACTCGACCAGCTTGCGGCGCCACTGGGCACCCAGCTCGCGGGCCAGCACCGAGTGCACCGTGCTCGCCGACATCGGCGGTGCGGCGTCCTGCAGCTTGGTCAGCTGCGCACGGTAGGGAGCGGCGATCTCCTCGGGGAGGGCGGACTCCATGATCGACAGCGCCTGGCCCATCTTCATCGCGCCGCCCTTGAGCTCGCCGAGCGTGCGGAACAGCTGCTCGGCGGTGCGCTGCTGCACCTCGGTCATCACCGCCTCGGCGGGCGCGCCGCCGATCCGTTTGCCCATGCCCACGGCGGTGCGCCCCGCGAAACCGAGCGGCAGCGCGGCCAGTCGCGCGGTCCTGGCAACGGCCTTGCGCGGGAGCTCGGTCATGCAGCCATTGTGGCGGACCTCGGCAAGCGGGTTTCGGATTACCCCCAGGTGCAGCCGCAGGCGGAGTGTCGCAGCCAGGTCCGGGTCTCGACGGCGGTCAGCTGTGGGTCGAACCGAACCGTGCCGGACCAGGTGGAGGGGGAGCGGCCCTCGGCGAACCCGGCCAGGTCGTGCGCGGCCCAGGCCAGGGCCACCTCGGCGAGCAGCCGGTCGACCGGCTCCGGGACGCCGTCGGCCCGCTCGCGACGGGTCAGCGAGGAGTACTGCGCGACCAGCAGGGGCCAGCAGGGGTCGGCGTCGGTGTGGTGGGCGTCGAGGCAGCGCAGGCAGGCGGTCTGACCGGGTACGACGAACGGGCCGACCGTGGCACTGCCCTCCACGAACCGGACCACGAGATGGGCGGTGCCGGTGCGCATCCATCCGTCGAGGAGGTCCCGGTCGGGCTCGCCGACGCCGACCAGGACTCCCAGCCGGTCGTCCTCGCGGCTCGCGCCGACCCGCACCGGGAGTCCCGCCCCGGTCAGCAGTGTCACGAGGTCGTCGACGGGGGAGCCGTCGGCCGGGTCGCCGAACCCGAGCACGCTGACCCGGCTGCCGGTGCGGGCCGACAGCAGCTCGGCCGCCGCGTCCCCGGCGGTGCGGGCGAGGGCGGCGACGTCGCGGCGGGGCACGCCGGAGGGACGGCAGGCCGGGATCAATGGCAGCAGCGTGCCGGCGTCGAGCAGCAGTCCGTTGGCCTCGAGCAGGTCGAGGGTGCGGCGGTCGGCGTACTCACCCAGCTCGGCCTGGCGGGACAGCCGGTCCAGGCAGCCGCGCACCTCCTCGTCGTCGGGGAGGACGACCGCGGTCCGCGGGTCGAGCCCGATCTGGAGCTCGCCGTCGCCGCGGCGCAGGACGTGGGAACCGGGTCGCAGGATCGGGCGCATGCTGCGAGCCTGCCGCAGAACCACGATCCGTGCCGGGCGCTGTCCACAGGCCCGGCCCGCAAACACAGCAGCGGGACCCCCGACCCGGGGATCCCGCTGCTGAAAGGTGTGGGCTGTTCTCGCCCGGACGAGCTCAGGCCTTGCCGAGGATCCGGTTCAGGTTGGTGCTGCAGACCGGGCACACGGCCTTGGCCATGCGGGTGCCCTTGTCGTTGACCTTCACTTCGCCTTCGGCCTCGCGCTTCTCCTTGCACTTAACGCAGTAGAACTCGCCGCTCCAGGTCTCCGCCATGACGGCCTCCTTGTCTCTTGTCTCCACGGTCGTCGCGGCGGGGATCTAGGGAAGACCCGCCGGGGCCGCCGCTGTCTGACGGCCGCCTTGCACACTACGGCAGGAGCGGCGGGGAATCATGCACGTGCAGGCTCAATTGAGCCGATTCCACGCTCAGCGCGGCTCAGTTTTGTCCGAAATCACCGATTTGCGGCTTTCGACGGTCCGAGCGTGCGATCCGCGTCTCAATCGGGCCGCTTCGAGCGTGATGCTCGGTAGGGTCCGCCGCATGACGACCAGCAGCCATCTTCGCGTGGACCGATCCGCCGACGGGATCGCCGTACTCACCCTGGACAACCCCGACCAGCGCAACGCGATGTCAGACGAGATGACCGCGGCCTGGGTCGCGGCGATCGACGACCTGGCCGGTGACCGCGGCCTGCGGGCGGTGGTGGTGACCGGTGCGGGGACCGCGTTCTGCTCCGGGGGCAACACCGGCTGGATCGCCAGCGAGCCCGATGCCGAGGTCGACCACCTGCGCACCCGGATGATCGCGTTCTACCGTGCCTGGCTGTCGATCCGCCGGCTCGAGGTCCCCACCGTCGCGGCGGTGAACGGCCCGGCGATCGGAGCGGGACTGTGCCTGGCGCTGGCGTGCGACCTGAGGTACGCCGCGGCCTCGGCCCGGCTCGGCGCGCCGTTCGTGAAGCTCGGGATGAACCCCGGGATGGCCGCGACCTACCTGCTGCCGAACGTCGTCGGCGAGGCCCACGCGCGGGACCTGCTGCTCACCGGCCGGGTGGTCGACGCCGACGAGGCGCTGCGCCTCGGCCTGGTCTCCCGGGTGCTCCCCGACGAGGGGTTCGCGGACCAGGTGCTCGAGGTGGCCGCCGGGATCGCGGCGACCGCACCGATCCCCAGTCGCTACACCACCCTGGCGCTCCGCGACGGCGGGCACGCGACCTTCGAGGCCGCGGTGCAGTGGGAGGCGCTGGCCCAGCCGGTCTCGCTGGCCACCGCCGACCTGCAGGAGGGGATCGCGGCCTCCCGCGAGAAGCGGCCACCCCGGTTCACCGGCGCCTGACAAGTGGGCATAGAAGAGGCCCTCTGCCTGGTCGGTACGCCGCTTGCCTTCCCCTTGCGAACGCCGTACCGATTCAGCCGAGGGCCTCATCTGTCGCCCAACCTAGAGCCGGCCGGTCCCGACGGTCAACGCAGCACTGTCCACCCCTGTGGATAAACCTGTGGACGCCGTGTGGACGCAGCCGACGACGCTGTGGACCACGCCGTGCCGGCCGGTGCACAACCCTGTGCAGGACACGCCCGGCGGTGGCGACGACACGGCGGTGACCAGCAAGAATGGTTGCGGCCGGGGTGTGGACGGAAGAAAGTTGCGTGGTGAGCGGGAGATCGCAGGACAGGTCTGTACCGGAGCCGGTGGCCGCGTTGCGCCGGATCGCGTTCCTGCTCGAGCGCACCCGGGCCGAGACCTACCGGGTGAAGGCCTTCCGCAGCGCGGCGGCGACGGTGCTGACCGTCGACCCGGTCGAGCTGCGGGACCGGGCCGGCAGCGGCACCCTGCGCGAGCTGGCCGGGGTCGGCTCGGTCACCGCGGCGGTGATCTCCGAGTCGCTGGCCGGGAAGGTGCCCGAGTACCTCGCCAAGCTCGAGGCGGAGGCCTCCGGTCCGCTGGTCGAGGGCAGCGAGCGGTTCCGGGGCGCGCTGCGTGGTGACCTGCACTCGCACTCCGACTGGTCCGACGGCGGTTCCCCCATCGAGGAGATGGCGTTCACCGCGATGGAGCTGGGTCACGAGTACCTCGTGCTCACCGACCACTCGCCCCGGCTGAAGATCGCGAACGGGCTGAGCGCCGAACGGCTCGAGAAGCAGCTCGCGGTCGTCGACGCGGTCAACCAGCACCTGGCGGGCGACTTCCGGCTGCTGAAGGGGATCGAGGTCGACATCCTCGACGACGGTGCCCTGGACCAGACCGAGGACCTGCTGGACCGGCTCGACGTACGGGTCGCCTCGGTGCACTCGAAGCTGAAGATGGACAAGGCCGCGATGACCCGGCGGATGGTCGCCGCGGTCACCGACCGGCACACGAACGTGCTCGGCCACTGCACCGGTCGCAGCGGCCGGCGGCCTCCGAGCCAGTTCGACGCGCGGGCGGTCTTCGAGGCCTGTGTCGAGCACGGCACCGCGGTGGAGATCAACTCCCGGCCCGAGCGACGCGACCCGCCGGACGAGCTGATCGAGCTGGCGCTGGAGATCGGGTGCGTGTTCGCGATCGACAGCGACGCGCACGCGCCCGGCCAGCTCGACTTCGTCGACTACGGCTGTGCCCGCGCCTTCGAGCTGAGCATCCCCGAGGACCGGGTCGTCAACACCTGGGAAGTCGACCGGCTGCTGGCCTGGGCGGACCGGTAACCTGCGGTTAT
>JAICRS010000129.1 GCA_025966335.1 Nocardioidaceae bacterium | reverse complement strand
GCGGAGTGCGGTCGAAGGGATAGACGCGGCGGAGGGTCGAAAATCATCGGCCGCGGTGCTCCATGGGCCGCGCTTGAAACGGCGGACGCCGCCTGCCGGACCGCGATGGGTCCGAGCAGACGGCGTCGGTCTGTCAGCTGTGCCGAGTCGGATCAGTGGCCGTGGCCGTGGCCGTGGCCGGCACCGGCGGCGGACTCGTCCTCTTCCTCGGGCTTGTCCACGACCAGGGTCTCGGTCGTGAGCAGCATCCCCGCGATGGACGAGGCGTTGACCAGCGCGGACCGGGTCACCTTGACCGGGTCCAGCACGCCCTGGGCGACCAGGTCGCCGTACTCGCCGGTGGCCGCGTTGTAGCCGTTGCCGAGGCCGGCCTCGCGGACCTTGGCGACGATGACGTAGCCGTTCTCGCCGCCGTTCTCGGCGATCCAGCGCAGCGGCTCGTCGACGGCCTTGGCGACGATGCGGACACCCATCACCTCGTCACCGGTGAGGCCGAGGTCGTCCTTGAGCGAGGCGACCGCGTGCACGAGGGCGGACCCGCCGCCGGCGATGATGCCCTCCTCGATCGCGGCGCGCGTCGCGGAGACGGCGTCCTCGATCCGGTGCTTCTTCTCCTTCAGCTCCACCTCGGTGGCGGCGCCGACCTTGATCACGCAGACACCGCCGGCGAGCTTCGCGAGCCGCTCCTGGAGCTTCTCACGGTCCCAGTCGGAGTCGGTGTTCTCGATCTCGGCCTTGATCTGGTTGACACGGCCCTCGACCTCGGCTGCGTCCCCGGCACCCTCGACGATCGTGGTGTTGTCCTTGGTGATCACGACCCGCCGGGCCTGTCCGAGCACCTCGACCCCGACCTGGTCCAGCTTGAGACCGACCTCGGGCGAGACGACCTGACCGCCGGTCAGCGACGCGATGTCCTGCATCATCGCCTTGCGGCGGTCGCCGAACGCGGGGGCCTTGACCGCGGCGGCGTTGAACGTGCCGCGGATCTTGTTCACCACCAGCGTGGACAGGGCCTCACCCTCGACGTCCTCGGCGAGGATGAACAGCGGCTTGCCGGCCTGCATGACCTTCTCGAGCAGCGGGAGCAGCTCGGCGATCGCGCCGATCTTGCCCTGGTGGAGCAGGATGTAGGGGTCGTCCAGGACGGCCTCCATCCGCTCCGCGTCGGTGACGAAGTAGGGCGAGATGTAGCCCTTGTCGAACTGCATGCCCTCGGTGAAGTCGAGCTCGGTGCCCATCGTGTTGGACTCCTCGACGGTGATCACACCGTCCTTGCCGACCTTGTCGAAGGCCTGCGCGAGCAGCTCACCGATGTGCGAGTCGCGTGAGGACACCGTGGCGACTGCGGCCATGTCCTCCTTGGAGTCCACGTCGCGGGCGGCGTCACGCAGCGCGTCGCCGACGGCCTCGACGGCCAGGTCCATGCCGCGCTTGAGACTCATCGGGTTCGCACCCGCGGCAACCGCGCGCAGACCCTCGTGGACCATCGCCTGGGCGAGGACCGTCGCGGTCGTCGTACCGTCACCGGCGATGTCGTTGGTCTTGGTGGCCACTTCCTTGGTGAGCTGGGCACCCAGGTTCTCGTAGGGGTCGTCGAGCTCGATCTCACGGGCGACGGTCACGCCGTCGTTGGTGATGGTCGGGGCGCCCCACTTCTTGTCGAGGACGACGTAGCGGCCCTTGGGACCGAGCGTCACCTTGACGGCGTTGGCGAGCTTGTCCACGCCGCGCTCGAGAGAGCGGCGGGCTTCCTCGTCGAACTGAAGAATCTTCGGCATCGAGTTGATGCTCCTTCCGGACGGGTAAAAGACACAGCCCCAGGGGCCCGAACGAGGTCAGGCCGCCCGGGGCGGAGTCAGAAAAGGACGGTTCAGCCGTGCTAGGCGATGACGGCGAGAACGTCGCGGGCGGAGAGGATGAGGAACTCCTCACCGGAGTACTTGACCTCGGTGCCGCCGTACTTGCTGTAGATGACCTTGTCGCCGACGGTGATGTCCATCGGGATTCGCTCGTCACCGTCCTCGTTGAAGCGGCCGGGACCGACGGCGATGACCTCGCCCTCCTGCGGCTTCTCCTTGGCGGTGTCCGGGATGACCAGGCCAGAGGCCGTGGTCTGCTCCGCGTCGAGCGGCTTGACGACGATGCGGTCCTCGAGCGGCTTGATGTTGACCGACACGATGTCGACCTCCACTTTCTCGTATTTCGAGAGGATTCACTTGTCTTGAGAGAGCATGTGCCTGCTCCGCCGTACGCCGTCGCGGGGGTCGTCCGGTTTCACAAGCGCTGGCACCCTCGGGGTGAGAGTGCTAACCAGAATCTATTGCGCGATTAGCACTCGGTCAAGTCGAGTGCCAGACTGCTGGGCGTGGATCTCGACGCGTTCCGGTGGTTGCTCACCTCCGAGGGCCAGTCGCTGCTGGAGCGGGCCGCCGGGCTGTACGGCGGACCGGGTACCTCCGACCTGGTCCGGACCACCACCGCGCTGCGCCGGGAGGCGACTCCCGAGCATGCCGCGGCCGCGCTGACCCAGGTGGAGCTGCGGACTCGGGCGCGCGCGAAGTTCGCGGACCTCGCCGACCGGATGTACTTCACCCCCGAGGGTCTGGAGCAGGCCACTCGCCTCCGGGTCGCGGAGCACCGCGCGGCCCGTCTCGCCGCTGCGGCACCCAGCTCGGTGCTCGACCTGGGCTGTGGCATCGGCGGTGACCTGGTCGCGTTCGCCCGGGCCGGCCTCACCGCCGCCGGCGTCGACCAGGACCCGCTCCGGGTCGAGGTGGCCCGCGCCAACCTCGACGCGCTCGGCCTCGGCGGCGCGGTCCAGGTCGCCGACGGCACCGCCCTCGACCTGGCCGGGTTCGGCGTGGTCTTCGCCGACCCCGCCCGTCGTACCGCCCGGGGCCGGGTCTTCGACGTCAACGCCTACTCGCCCCCGTGGCCGTTCGTCCTGTCGCTGCTTCAACGCGCCTCCTGCGTCAAGGTGGCGCCCGGCATACCGCACGACCTGGTCCCGGACGGGGTCGAGGCCGAGTGGGTCAGCGACGAGGGCGAGGTGAAGGAGGCGGCGCTGTGGTCGCCGACGCTGGCGACCGTCCGGCGCCGGGCCACCGTGATCCGCTCCACCGGGCTGGCCACACTGACCGACGAGGACGACCCCGGCGAGCAGTCGGTGCGCGGAGTGCAGGGCTACCTCTACGAGCCCGACGGCGCGGTGATCCGGGCCGGCCTGGTCACCGCGGTCGCGGCCGGGGTGAACGGCGGCCTGCTCGACGAGCACATCGCCTACGTGACCAGCGACCAGTCGTTCAGCACCCCGTTCGCCCGCTCCTACCAGGTGCTCGAGGCCCTTCCCTACAAGGAGAAGTCGCTCCGGGCGGCGCTGCGGGCGCGCAACATCGGCCGGCTGACGATCAAGAAGCGCGGCGTGAACGTGGTGCCCGACGAGCTGAGGAAACGGCTCGCCCTCAAGGGCGACGGGGAGGCGACCGTCGTACTCACCCGGGTCGCCGGCCGGGGCACGGCACTGCTGGTCCGGCCCTTCTGACCGGCTGCCAGACTGCGAGGATGGCCTCGATCATCCAGAACATCTCCATGGACTGCGCCGACCCCTACTCGCTGTGCGAGTTCTGGAGCCAGGTGCTCGACACCCCGATGGACCCCGCGGACTCCCCCGGCGACGACGAGGTGGGGTTCGACCTCGACAGCGGGCAGACCCTGCTGTTCATCCGGGTCCCCGAGCCGAAGACCGTCAAGAACCGGATGCACCTGTGCCTGCAGCCGCGAGAGCTCCGGGACCGGGAGGTCGACCGCCTGCTCACCCTGGGCGCGAGCATGGTCGACGACCAGCGGAACGCGGACGGCACCGGGTGGGCGGTGCTCGCCGACCCCGAGGGCAACGAGTTCTGCGTGCTGCGCAGCGCCGAGGAGCGCGCCGCCACCGCCTGAGTCAGGCACCGAGCCGGGCGTAGCTGGTCAGCAGGTACGAGTCGTTCGAGACGGCCGGCTCCACGGTCGACACCAGCGACACCCGCCCGGTCCCGGTGTGCCAGGCGAGCAGGTGCAGCCGAGGACCGGTCCGCGACTCGTAGAGCACCCGGTCCGGGTCCAGCCAGCCGGCCACCGCGCAGCAGGTCCCGGTCCGGTCACCGTCGAGCACCAGCAACGCCTTGCCGTCGCCGGTCACGGCGATCGCGCTCGCCTGGCCTCCGCGGACTGCCAGCCCCTCGATCCCGGCGATGCCGACGGTGAGCTCGGCCGTCCGCGTGTCCGCCGCGACCCGGTTCCTCGCCCGCGTCACGACCGCGCCGTCCTCCCAGGAGAGCTCGCTGGTGCTGCCACCGGTCGCGTGGACCGTCTGCCGAACAGGCGCCCGCAGGTCCACCACGACGTACGCCCCGGTCCGGCCGAGTGCCAGCCGGGTCCCGTCCGGGGACAGCGCACCCCGCGACAGCGTCGGTCCACCTGGGCTCATCAGCGGCCCGAGGTCGAGCTCGAAGACCTGCCCCGACTCGTCGAGGACCAGCAGCCGGTCGAGGACCGCGGTGTCGCCGACGACACCGAGCACCATCACCGCGCGCTGCACCGCTCCGGCGCGCAATGGCGGGTAGGCCCGGTCGACCCGCAGATGTCGCGGGAGCGGCCCCGATGTCGTGGGCAGTCCGCTCTCGGCCGACGGCAGCGGCGCGACCCAGATCCGGCGGCCGTCCCGCAGGGCGTCGGGACTGCGGCTGCTCGTCGGCTCTCCAGGGCTGGTGCTCGGCTGCGCCGGTCGGCTGCGTTCCGCCGACTGTCCGTTCGTTTCCCGCCCGGGTTCCGAGCTCGTGCCCTGCCACACGGCGACGCAGAGCAGCAGCGCGACCAGGCCGGCCAGGACGACCGCGGGCCGCAGACGCATCGCGGGCCTAGCAGCCCGTGCGGGCCACGCCGGCCACCCGGACCGGCAGCCGTCCCGGGGCCCTCGCCTTGCCGAGCAGGACCGGCATCAGCGCCCGCATCGCTCCGGGGGTGTCACCGTAGAGCGCGATCTTGGCCGTGCCGGCGGTGCTCGCACCGAGGACGTAGGGCGCGTCGGTGCTGATCACGACATCGGCCTGCCGGCCGGATCCGCCGTAGCCGACCAGCGCGACCGTCGTACCCGCGCCGGTGCCGAGCCCGGCACGCCGGGCCGCGGCGTTGAACCGTGCCACCGCGTCGGCGGTCCCGAGCGCACGCACCGACGAACCGACGAGTCGGCCTCGACACGGACCGCTGACCACGGTGACCGCGGCGGCCGAGAACCGCCGCGAGATCCCGTCACTCGTGCCGACTCGCCTCGCCGTCTCCGGCGTGACCTTGCGCTGGTGCAGCAGGATCGCGACCTGGCGGATCGCCGCCTGGCGGAGGCGGACCCGGTCCAGCGCTCCGCTGCGCACCGCTCGGACGATCCCGTCCCGGGCGGCACGCGGGTCCGGCGGCATCAGCAGCACGTCGACGCCGGCCCGGAGCGCGCGTACGGCGGACGCCGCGCTGCCGAACCGGTCGGTGACCGCCTGCATGTTCAGGGCATCGGTGACCACCAGGCCGTCGAAGCCGAGGCGCTTCCGGAGCAGGCCGGTGACGACCTGGCGCGACAGCGACGACGGCATCCCCGCGTGCACGGCGCGGACGTCGATGTGGGCCACCATCACCGCGGAGATCCCGTCCGCCACGCCGGCCCGGAACGGCACCAGGTCCGTGCGCATCAGCCGGCGCAGCGACTTGTCCTGCACCGGCAGCTCCTGGTGGCTGTCGGCGGGGACCGACCCGTGGCCCGGGAAGTGCTTGATCACCGGCAGGATCCCCGAGGACAGGAAGCCGTCCACCGCGGCGTTCATCTGCCGCGCGACCAGCCGCGGCCGGCTGCCCGCCGAGCGGGACCCGATCGTGGGATCGCCGGGCCCGGAGGTGACGTCGCCGTCGGGGGCGAAGTCGACGGTGAAGCCGAGGTCGGCCAGCTCGGCACCGCTGGCGGCGTAGGCGCGTCGGGTCAGGCGCGGGTCGCGGGCCGCGCCGGCGGTCATGAAGGTCGGGAACCGGGTGGCCTCGTCCTTGACGCGCTCGACGATGCCGCCCTCCTGGTCGACGCCGATGAACACCGGCCACCGACGCCCGTCCCGCCGCGCGGACCGTTGTAGCGCGCGGTTGCTGCGCCGGATCTGGTCGGTTCCGGTGATGTTGTCGTCGAACACGATGACGCCGCCGAGGTGCAGCCCGTTCACCAGCGACCGGGGCGCACGCGTCCCGTCGTACCTGGCCACGATGACCTGTCCGGCCAGCTCACGCAGGCTCAGCCGGGACACCAGCTGCCGTGCCCGGTGGATCTCGGCCCGGGTCGGACCCCAGCCGGTGCCGATCGACATCCGTGGCGCCGGTGCCCGGGTCTGCCGCTGTGTCTCCGTCTCGGCCGGCTCGGGTGTGGTGGTCGGCTGCTCCGTCGCGGTCGGGGTTCCCGCTGCCAGACCCGCCGTACCTCGGCCCTCGCCGGGCCGGTCTCCCTCGGGAGCGTCGCCGGTCGAGCAACCGGTGAGCGTCAGCGCGAGGCACAGCGCGGCAAGTCCGGCGGCTCGGCTGGTGATCACGGGTCCAGTGTCGCAGCCCCTCCGACCGCTGCAACTCCAGCACATGTGTGCCGGAATTACACGGTCGCGGCGCGCAGGCGTACAACTCCGGCACACAAGTGCGGTTGTGGTGCCCGGGTGTGCCGGCGCCTCAGTCAGTGAGCACTGCAGCGGAGTGAGCCGGCAGCTCGAGGCCGCGCTCGCCGATGGTGACCCCTTGGTCCCAGCTGAGCAGCACCCGGCCGGAGACCTCGAAGGTGCGCGCGCTCTCGGACAGGTTCACCGCTACCTGGTGCTCACCGCGCCGCATCAGGAAGGTTCCCTGGTCGGCGTCGTGGGTGACCGACACCTCGTCGAGCCGACCGCCGTGCAGGTCGGGGCGGTCGCGGCGCAGGCAGATCAGGTCGCGGTACCAGCCGAGCAGCCGGGCGTGCGGGTCGTGCACCGGCTCGGACCAGTCCAGCTTCGAACGTTCGAAGGTGGCCGGGTCCTGCGGGTCGGGCACCTGCGCCTCGTCCCACCCGTGCGCCGCGAACTCCGCGCGCCGACCCTGGCGTACGGCGTCCGCGAGCTGCGGGTCGGTGTGGTCGGTGAAGTACTGCCAGGGTGTCCGCGCACCCCACTCCTCGCCCATGAACAGCATCGGGGTCCACGGCGCGGTGAGCAGGATCGCGGCACCGCACGCGAGCAGGCCCGGGCTGAGGTTCGAGGACAGCCGGTCCCCCACGGCCCGGTTGCCGACCTGGTCGTGGGTCTGCAGCGACGCCACGAACCGGTGCCCGGACACGCTCGCCGGGTCGACCGGACGGCCGTGCCTGCGTCCCCGGAACGACGACCAGGTGCCGTCGTGGAAGAACGGGCTGCGCATCACCTTGCCGAGGGCGTCCGCGCCGGCGAAGTCGGCGTAGTAGCCCTGGCTCTCGCCGGTCAGGGCGACGTGCAGCGCGTGGTGCACGTCGTCGGCCCACTGGGCGTGCAGCCCCAGCCCGCGCACCGTGCTGCCGGCGCCCCGCGGGGTGACCGTGCCCGGGTCGTTGCGGTCCGACTCCGCGATCAGCCACATCGGTCGGCCGGTCCGCTCGGCCCGCGCATCGACCTCGCGCGACATCTCCTCGAGCAGGTGCAGGGCCCGGTCGTCGTGCAGCTCGTGCACCGCGTCCAGGCGCAGCGCGTCGAGGTGGAACTCGACCTGCCACTGGGCGACGTTGTCCAGCACCCACCGGCGGACCGGGTCACTGCCGGGTGCGTCCAGGTTCAGTGCCCGCCCCCAGGGCGTCTCGTGCCGGTCGGTCAGGTACGGGCCGAACTCCTCGAGGTAGTTCCCGTCCGGCCCGAGATGGTTGTAGACCACGTCCAGGCAAACCCCGAGGCCGCGACCGTGCGCCGCGTCGACGAACCGTTGCAGGGCGGCGGGCCCGCCGTACGCCTCGTGCACCGCGAACGGCGCCACCCCGTCGTACCCCCAGCCGTGCTTGCCGGGGAACGGCGCGAGCGGCAGCAGCTCGACCAGGGTGACGCCGAGATCGGCCAGGTGGCCGAGCCGTTCGATGGCGGAGTCGAGCGTCCCCTCCTCGGTGAACGTGCCGACGTGCAGCTCGTAGATGACGGCGCCGGCGAGCTCGGTCCCGGCCCATCCACCGTCGGCCCAGGTGAAGTCGGCCGGGTCGAACACCTGTGACCAGCCGTGCGGGCCGTGCGGCATCGCGAGCCCGCGCGGATCGGGGC
>JAICRS010000042.1 GCA_025966335.1 Nocardioidaceae bacterium | reverse complement strand
GGTCAGCGCGGCGGCGAGGAGGGTACGAGGAAGAGTCAGACGCACGAGCAAACCCTAACTCTCATTCGTCACTCCAGTGCTCAAACGCCACAACCACCGGTGTCACCAGTTGGCCTGCGCCGGGGCCGCCGGAAGGGCGACGCCCTCCGGGTGGATCACGTAGCTGATCCCGCCGGTGTGGCCGATCCAGGCATTCTCCAGCTGTTCACGGTCGTAGACCACCCGGACCTCGTCGTTGCTCGGGATCAGGTGCGAGGCGGGGTCGTTGACGATCACGTCGCCGTCGGCCTCGAAGCCGACGATCGTCATCAGGTGCCCGTTGGTGCCGTAGCCGGCGCCGTCGAGCTTGCTCTCCTTGAACGACACCGAGACCACCAGCGGGATGCCGGCCTTGATGAACTGCTCGGCCTCGGTCAGCGACCGGAGCCGGGTGACGAACGACTCGAGCCCGAACCGGGCGGCGTAGGCGGTGTTGAACGGCCAGTTGCCGGCGCCGTCGTAGTTGTAGTCGTAGGTGTAGCGCGCGGCGTGGTCGACCCACGGGTCCTGATGTCCGGGGTCATCGGCGAGCACCCATGCGTAGTCGGTCTCGGAGGGACCGGTGCCCCAGTAGCCGAGCACCATCGCCGTGGAGGTCGGCGAGCACCAGGCCTCCCCACCGCCGTCCCACTGCGGGTAGTCGCCGATGTGCACTTCTTGGGAGTACGCCGGCACGTCGAGCGCCACGGTCTCGGTCATCGTGGTCGGCGAGGCCGGGATCCTCTTCAGGTCCGGGATCCGCGAGGCCATCGCCCCGAGCATGCTGACGCTCGGCGACGCGGTGCTGCCGGCCTCGCGGAGCAGGGAGACCCGGAGCTGGAAGGAGACCAGTGCCCGGTCGGTCCGGGTCACCAGGGTGTCGATCGCGACCGTCGCCAGCTCGTCGCCCTGCCCGGACAGGGAGGTGGGGTGGAACGAGGAGTCGTCCTCCGACCAGCGACCGAGCACGTACCACTTCGAGGTGCTGCCGTCGTCGGCGAGCCCCTGGACCGCGACCTCCACCCAGGTGCCGTCGGGGGTGTCGGCGTTCCAGGAGCCGACCAGCTCGGTCAGCGCGAAGCCGGGTCGGACCCTCGGTGAGGTCCAGGTGGCCTCGTCGTAGGTGGTGCTCGCGGTCTCGTCGTCGTGGGGGTCGTCGTAGGTCCGGGTCCCGGCCGGCTCCGCCATCGTGAGCACATCGGCCGCGACCGTCGTACCGGCATGGGTGCCGCCGGGGTCGCCGTCGCCTTCGCCGTCGCCGAAGTCCCACGCGGTGAAGCTCACCTGTCGAGGCGCGGGTGGCGTGTCCTTCGCCACGGCGACCGGAGCGATGGCCCCGGTGACGGCCAGAAGCAGCGACGTCGCGGAGACCAGGCAGGCTCCGCGACGGGTGGTCCGAGATGACATGGATCTTCCCCGTTTCTACACGCCCCGATGCGTGTGCGAGCACTCTGCCGTATCGCCCGGTTCGTCGTACACCCCTTGATCGTTAGGATTGCCGGGTGACTCTTCGGCTCTACGACTCCGCCACCCGCGAGGTGCGCGACTTCGCCCCCCTCGAGGAGGGGAAGGCGGGGATCTACCTGTGCGGGCTGACCGTGCAGTCCGAGCCGCACGTGGGTCACGTCCGCTCGGGCGTGAACTTCGACGTCCTGCGCCGGTGGATGACCGCGAGCGGGTACGACGTGACCTTCATCCGCAACATCACCGACATCGACGACAAGATCCTGATCAAGTCCGCCGAGCAGGGCCGGCCCTGGTACAACCTCGCCTACCTGATGAAGCGCGAGCTCGACCGGGCCTACGACGCGTTGAACGTGCTGCCGGCGACCTACGAGCCGGCCGCGACCGGGCACATCCCGGAGATGATCGAGCTGATCTCCCGGCTGGTCACGCGCGGGCATGCCTACGCCGCGTCCGATGGTTCCGGAGACGTGTACTTCGACGTGAAGTCCTGGCCGGCCTACGGCGAGCTGTCCGGGCAAAAGGTCGACGAGATGGAGGCGGCCGAGGACGCGGACCCGCGCGGCAAGCGGGACCCTCGGGACTTCGCGCTGTGGAAGGGCTTCAAGAAGGAGACCGAGCCGGCGACCGCCGCGTGGCCCTCGCCGTGGGGACCGGGGCGTCCGGGCTGGCACATCGAGTGCTCGGCGATGGCGCTGAAGTACCTGGGGTCGGCGTTCGACATCCACGGCGGCGGGGTGGACCTGCGGTTCCCGCACCACGAGAACGAGCAGGCCCAGTCGCGTGCGGCCGGGTGCGGGTTCGCGAGCTACTGGCTGCACAACGCGTGGATCACCACCGCCGGCGAGAAGATGAGCAAGTCGCTGGGCAACTCGCTGCTGATCCCGTCGGTGCTGGAGAAGGTGCGCGCGATCGAGCTGCGGTTCTACATGATCGCCGCGCACTACCGCTCGCACGTGGAGTTCTCCTACGAGGCGCTGTCGGAGGCGGCGGCTGGCTTTTCGCGGATCGAGGGGTTCCTGTCCCGCGCGTCCGCGCTGGTCGGCCCGGTGCCGGTCGGTGCGTGGCCGGCTTCGTTCGCGGCGGCGATGGACGACGACCTGGGTACGTCGACCGCGGTCGGTGTGCTCTACGACGCGGTCCGTGAGGGCAACAAGGCGATCACCGAGGGGGCCCACGACGAGGTCGCCGCCATCGCGGGCTCGGTCCGCGGCATGCTCGACGTACTCGGCATCGACCCGCTGGACCCGCACTGGGCCGCCGCGTCCTCGGGGTCGGACGCCAAGCTGTCCGCGGCGGTCTCGGCGCTGGTCGCCGGGCTGCTCGAGCAGCGGACTGCCGCGCGGGCGGCGAAGGACTTCGCGGCCGCCGACGCGATCCGGGACCGCCTCAAGGAGGCGGGCATCGAGCTCGAGGACACCCCGGAAGGACCGAAGTGGTCCATCTAGAGACCGAGTTGTCAGGCCCTGTGAGCGCCCTGGCGGTCACCACGCCTGACAACTCGGCAACAACCTAAGGACATCCATGGCAGGCAACTCCGCACGACGCGGTGCGATCAAGAAGACCGGCAAGGGCAACCCGACCGCGGGGTCGGGCGGCCGGGTCCGTCGCGGGCTGGAGGGCAGAGGACCGACCCCGAAGGCCAAGGACCGCGAGGGCCACATCGCCTACAAGGCACGCAAACGGGCGGAGAAGGCGCAGGGCGCCCGGCCCAAGCGCGCGCAGAAGGCGGGCGACACCGAGTGGATCGCCGGACGCAACTCGGTCGTCGAGGCGCTCCGCGCGGAGATGCCGGTGGCCACGGTCTATGTCGCCGAGGGGGCCGAGCGTGACGGCCGGCTCCGGGAGACGTTCCGGCTCGCGGCCGACCGCGGCCTGTCCGTGCTCGAGGTGCCCCGCAACGAGCTGGACCGGCTGACCCAGGGCGCGGTGCACCAGGGCCTGGCCGCGAAGGTGCCGGCCTACGAGTACGCGCACCCGGACGACCTCCTGGACCGGGCCGCGGAGATGAAGGAGCCGGCGCTGATCGTCGCGCTCGACTCGGTGACCGACCCGCGCAACCTCGGCGCCGTGGTCCGCTCCGCCGCCGGTTTCGGGGCGCACGGCGTGCTGATCCCCGAGCGGCGTGCGGCCGGGATGACCGCGTCGGCGTGGAAGACCTCGGCCGGTGCTGCGGCGCGGGTACCCGTCGCACAGGCGGTGAACCTCACCCGGCAGCTCAAGGCCTACCAGGACGCGGGCTGCATGGTGATCGGCCTGGCCGCCGACGGTGACGTGTCGCTGCCCTCGCTGGACCTCGCCGACGGGCCACTGGTCGTCGTGGTCGGCTCCGAGGGCAAGGGGCTGTCTCGGCTGGTGGCCGAGACCTGCGACCAGATCGTCTCGATCCCGATGGTCAGCTCGCTGGAGTCGTTGAACGCCGGGGTGGCTGCCTCGGTCACGCTCTACGCGATCGCCGAGAAGCGCGGCACCTTCCCCCGTTGACACGTGCCTTTCTCCCCGTCGAGGCGTGCAGTTTTCGCCGTTGAGGCGTGCAGTGTTCGCCGTTGAGGCGTGAGGTTTTCGCTCTCGAGACGTGGAGTTCTCGCCGGTGAGACCGGCGTAGCTCCCGCTCGCCACGGCGCTCCAGGCCAGTTTTCATCCACAACTGCGGCTGATCGGTCGTCTGCCCACAGCCTCGGAAGTGGTACGACGCACCGCCCGCCTGTCTCGGAACAGTGGCGGCATGATGCTTCCACCCGAGATACCCGAAAGGCCGTTCACCTGGGCACAGGCGGAGCGGGCCGGAATGTCACGACGCACGCTCGATGACCTGGTGCGCAACCACAAGGTCCGACGCGTCCTCCAGGGCGTGTACGTCCGCGCCGACCTCGCCGACGACCAGGAGGTCCGGGTCCAGGCCGCCGCGCTGGCGCTTCGTCCGTTCGTGGTCGTCTGCGACCGCACGGCGGCCTGGATCCACGGTGTCGAGACGTTCCGCTACCGCGAGCTCGACGTGCCGCCGCCCCTGGAGACCTATGCCCTGCGCGGCCGATGCCGCACGACCCGCAAGCAGTGCGCCGGCGGGACGCGCGACCTGTCCGACGAGGACATCATGGCGATCGGCGGTGTCCTGGTGACCACGCCGCTGCGAACCGCGCTCGACCTCGGCTGCAAGCTGTCCCGCCACGAGGCGATCGCGGCGCTCGACTGGTTCATGCGCGTGCACGGCATCACCCGCGAGGAGCTGGATGCGCAATTGCCGCGCTACTTCCGCAGGCGTGGTGTCGTGCAGCTCCGCGAGCTCATCCCACTGGCGGACCCGCGAGCGGAGTCAACCGGCGAGTCGTGGACCCGGCTGGAGATCCGCGATGCCGGTCTGCCCGCTCCGCAGCCGCAGTACTGGGTCGTCCACGAAGGCCGCGAGCTGTTCCGCCTCGACCTGGCCTATCCGCACGCCCGGGTCGCGGTCGAGTACGACGGTCAGGAGTTCCACACCTCCAGTGAGGAGCAGCGCGAACACGACCGGGCCCGTCGCCAGTGGCTGCGCGACCACGGGTGGACCGTGATCGTCGTGGACAAGGACTCCTTCACCTTCGAGGCGCTCGCGGCGTGGCTTGGCGAGCTGCGGGTGGCCCTGCGGCTCGCGGCGTGAGGACGGTGCGTCGTACGGCGGCGGCTGTGCTTGCGCGGCTGGGCAACCAGGTCCTCGCAACCGAAGCACCCGACCCCTGACGCAACGACTCCGCGTCTCGAGCGCGAAGACTCCACGTCTCGACGGGGAGAACTGCACGCCTCAAGCGCGAAAAGTGCACGCCTCAAGCGCGAAAAGGGCACGTCTCAACGGGGAGGAGGGGGTGGGGGTTAGTCGGGGGGCGGGGTGCGGGGGAGGAGCTGGTCGGGGTCGTCGCCGGCGGTGATGACCTCCTCGGGCCGCTTCGCGAGGACGGCGTCGATGTAGGACCGCGCGGTGTCGCGGATGTCGATCTCACGGCCGGCCTTCTCCGAGAGGAACCAGCGGTGCTCGAGGATCTCGTGGAAGATCTCCGCCGGCTCGAGCTTTCCGCGCAGCTCCTCGGGAACCAGCTTGGTGACCGGCTCGTAGACGGTGTTCAGCCACCGGTGCGCGACGATCGTCCGGTTCTCGCCGCCGAGCCCGAGGTGGGCGGTGAAGCTCGCGATGTCGTTGAGCAGCCGGCGGGCCTGGTTGTCCTCGACGTCGAGGCCGGTGAGCCCCTGCAGCTCGCGCGAGTGGTGCCCGGCCTCGACGACCCTCGGCTGCAGGCGCACGGTCGACCCGTCCCAGTCGGTGACGATGTCCAGCTCGTCCACGTCGAAGCCGAGGTCGTTGAGCCGCTCGACCCGCTGCTCGATCCGCCACATCTCGTGGGCCCCGAACTCCTCGCTCGCGGTCAGCTCCTGCCACAGGGCGTCGTACCGGCTCCGGACCAGCTCGACGATCTCGTCCGGGTCCACGGTGTCGTCGAGCAGGTCGCCGGCCTGCAGGTCGAGGAGCTCGCCGTACAGGTTCTCGTAGGCGACCGTGAGGTCGTAGTTGCGCTGCCCCTCGGACAGCTCCGGGTGCAGCTCACCGGTCTCGGCGTCGACGAGGTACGCCGCGAACTCACCCGCGCTGCGCCGGAACAACACGTTCGACAACGAAACGTCGCCCCAGAAGAACCCCGCCAGGTGCAGCCGGACCAGAAGCACCACCAGGGCATCGATCAGCCGGGGCAGGCTGTCCGCGCGCAGGCCGTGGGAGAACAGTGACCGGTAGGGCAGGGAGTACTGCAGGTGCCGGGTCAGCAGCGCCGGTTCGATCTCCTCCCCGTCAGCGGACTGCCGGCCGCACACGACGCCGACCGGGTCGACGGTGGGCAGCCCGAGCCGGCTGAGGTCGCGCAGCATCCGGTACTCCCGGAAGGCGATCGGCTCCCGGGTCTCCTTGACCGCGTAGACGTCCTGGCCGAGACGCACGATCCGCACGACGTGGCGGGACAGACCCCGGGGGAGCTGGACGACGAACTCGTCGTCCCAGTCCTCGAGCGGGATGTTCCACGGCAGCGTCACCAGCGCCGGGTTCGGCCGGGTCGCCACGATCCGCAACGGCATGAGCCTCACCCTAGTGCGCACGGCCCGGCACGCCCGCGCACCGCCGACCCTTGCAAAAGGTAGTACCTACACGGCAGTGTGAAGCGTCACGTGCCCGGACCGACCGGGCGGACACAGCTCGGAGGGTGCGTTCGTGGAAGCCATCGACCCGCAGTACGGCACGACCGTGCTGCTGCTGATCGCGGCAGGTGCGGTAGCCCTGCTGCTGTTCCTGATCATGGGCGTGAAGCTGCACGCCTTCGTGTCCCTGGTGCTGGTCAGCGTGATCACCGCGATCGCGGTGGGGTTCCCGTTGGGCGACATCCCGGACGCTTTGATGTTCGGGTTCGCCGACACGATCGGCTCTGTCGCGTTGCTGGTCGCCTTCGGAGTGATGCTCGGCCGGCTGCTGGAGGTCACCGGCGGCGCCCAGGTCCTCGCGGACACGCTGATCGGCCGGTTCGGGGAGAAACGGGCGCCCCTCGCGCTCGGCATCGCCGCGCTGATCTTCGGCTTCCCGATCTTCTTCGACGCCGGCCTCGTGGTGTTCCTGCCGATCATCATGACCGTGGCCCGGCGCTTCGGCGGCAACCTGCTGCTCTACGCCCTGCCCGCGGCCGGTGCGTTCGCCGCCATGCACGCCATCGTCCCGCCGCACCCCGGCCCCGTGGCCGCCGCCACGATCATCGGTGGCAGTGTCGGCCTCACCCTTCTCGTCGGCATCCCGATCGCGGTTCTCTCGTGGTACGTCGGCGTCATGCTGGTGTCCCGGTTCCTGGCCGCCCGGGTGCACGTGTCCTTGCCCGACGTGATCTTCGGTGAGGCCAAGGACGCCACCGGCGACCCGATCGAGGACGGCGAGGACGACACCCGGCTGGGGGCACGACCGCCGTCGTTCGCCACCGTCATCCTGCTGCTGCTGATCCCGCTGGTCCTGATCTCCTTCAACACCGTGCTGAACACGCTGGTCGAGTCCGGAACTCTGGAGGAGGGACAGGCCTGGGTCGAGTTCCTGATGCTGATGGGCATCACGCCGGTGGCCCTGCTGATCACCGTGCTGGTCGCGATCTTCGTCCTGGGCAGGCCCAACGCCTCGATGGCGACCGTCACCAAGATCGTGGACGACGCCCTCGGCCCGGTCTGCGCGATCATCCTGATCACCGGCGCGGGCGGCATGTTCGGCGGTGTGCTCGAGCTGAGCGGCATCGGCGCCGCCCTGAGCTCCAGCCTGTCCGACCTCGGCATGTCGCTGATCCTGCAGGCGTTCGTGATCGCCACTCTCCTCCGGGTCGCACAAGGATCTGCCACGGTCGCGTTGACCACCGCGGCCGGCCTGATCGCGCCGGCGGTCGCGGCGGCCGACCTCACCAGCTTCCAGCTGACCCTGCTCGTGGTGGCGATCGCCGCCGGAGCGACCGTGCTCTCGCACGTGAACGACTCGGGATTCTGGCTGGTCAGCCGGTTCTTCGGGATGGACGAGAAGACCACGCTGAAGACGTGGACCGTGATGGAGACGACGTTGGGACTGTCGGCGTTCGTGATCGCGGCCGTGCTCTGGATGATCGTCTAGCGACGACGGCTCAGGTGGTCGTCGACAGCCGGCCCATGGCGGCGACCACCTCGGCGCAGATCGCGGTCATCGCGGCCTGCGCCACCTCCGGCTCGCCGCCGGCCACCGCCTCGGCGACCACGGCGTGCAGCCGCCGCGCCTCCGGCTTCGGGTGCGGCGGCATCAGGTCGTGGTCGGTGCGGCCGCGCAGGACCTCCTCGACCACGTAGGCCAGGCCCATGAACATGCTGTTGCCCGAGGACTCGAGCAGCAGCCGGTGGAACACCACGTCGTGCTCGAGGAACGCCCGCAGGTCACCCGCGGCGCCGGTCGACTCCAGTGCGTCCGCGACCTCGACGATCCGCCGGCGCTGGCCGTCGTCGGCGTTCACCGCGGCCAGCGCGGCCGCCGGTGGCTCGATGGCGGCCCGCAGCTGGGACAGCTGGTGCAGCTGCTCCTCGCGCTCCGGACCGGCCAGCCGCCACCGGATCACCGCCCGGTCGTAGACGTCCCAGGCCGTGCGAGGCAGCACCACCACACCGGTCCTGCGCCGGCTGTCGACCAGGTGCATCGAGGCGAGGACCTGCACCACCTCCCGGGCCACGGTCCGGGAGACGTCGAACTCCTGCTGCAGCCACTCGAGGTTGATCGTCGACCCTGCCGGCAGCGACCCGCTGACGATGCGGGGCCCCAGCCGGGAGAGCACGTGCTCGTGCAGGGTCGACATGCGCGAAGCCTACCCAGCGTGGCCGGCGCTATCCCTTCACGGAACCGGCGAGCAGCCCGCCGACGATGTAGCGCTGCAGGAACTGGAACAGGATCACCAGCGGCAGCGCACCGAGGATCGCGCCGGCGGCGAAGACCCCCCAGTTCTGGCTGAACTGCTCGGAGATGAAGCCGAACAGACCGACCGCGAGGGTCTGCTTCTCGACGTCGTCACCGAGCAGGACCCGGGCCAGCACCAGCTCACCGATCGTGAACACGTAGGAGAGCAGGCCGACCACCACCAGGATCGGTGTCACCAGCGGCAGCATGATCCGGAAGAAGATCTGTGCGTGCGAGGCGCCGTCGATGTACGCCGACTCGTCCAGATCGCGGGGGACCGTGTCGAAGAAGCCCTTGAGCAGCCAGGTGTTCACGCCCAGCGCACCGCCGAGGTAGACCAGCATCAGGCCCAGCCGGGAACCGAGCCCGAGCGCGGGGAAGACCTGCCCGATCGCCGACAGCAGCAGGAACAGCGCGATGTAGGCCAGCAGCTGCGGGAACATCTGCACCAGCAGGAGCCCGGTCAGGCCGGCGTCGCGACCACGGAACCGGTAGCGGGAGAACGCATAGGCGGCCATCGCGCCCAGGAACACCGTGATCACGGCCGTGCAGACCGCCAGCACCTGGGTGTTGATGAACCAGTCCAGGAACGGGTTCTGGGGGTCGTTGAACAGGTCCCGGTAGTTGTTCAGCGAGATGTTGCTGAACAGGCTGTTGGTGTCCGAGACCGTACCGGTCGGGTTCAGCGACGCGGAGAGGATGAACAGGATCGGGAAGATCGCGACCGCGAGCAGCGCGATCCCGTAGAGGTGTCGCCAGCCGGTGGCCTTGAACCATCGCATCTCAGCTCATCTCCTCGAACCGCTTGGTCTGCCGGAACCCGATCACCGAGATCACCCCGACGAACAGGAAGATCAGGATCGAGATCGCCGACGCGAAGCCGTACAGTGCCTGCTCGCCACCGAAGGCGAGCTCGTAGACGAACGTGATCAGGATGTCGGTGTGACCGGCGGAGACCTCCGCCCCGGTCATCGGTGGTCCGCCGTTCGTGAGTGCGGCGACCAGCGTGTAGTTGTTGAAGTTGAAGGCGAACGACGCGATCAGCAGCGGCGCGGTCGCGACCAGGATGTAGGGCATCTTGATGTGCCGGAACACGTTCCACGGGCCGGCGCCGTCGACGGTGGCGGCCTCGACCACGTCGGAGGGAATCGCCTGCAGCGCGCCGGTGGCGACCAGGAACATGTAGGGATAGCCGAGCCAGAGGTTGACCAGCACCAGCGACACCTTGGCCAGCCACGGGTCGCCGAGCCAGTCGAGGTCGGCGCCGAGCAGCAGCACCTCGTTGACGAAGCCGAACTGCGTGTTCAGCATGCCCTTGAACACGCCGGCGGAGATGATCGCGGGGATCGCGTAGGGCATGAGCAGCAGCGAGCGGTAGAGCCGCCGGAACCGCATTCGCGGGTCGTTGAGGGCGATGGCGGTGAACAGGCCGAGGGCGAAGGACAGGGCGACCGCGAGGAACGCGAAGACGATCGTCCAGACCAGGATCTTGGCGAACGGGCCACGGATGTCGTCGTTGGTCAGGATCCGCGTGAAGTTGGCGAGCCCGACGTTGACCTTCCAGCCCGGGGTCAGCTCCGCCCCGTCCGGTCCCACGAAGTAGCCGGTGTCCTCGTCGGCGGTGTAGACCACGCCGTCGCGGGTGATCGTGCCGGCCGCCTCGTCGTAGACCGCGGTCGGCTCGTAGACGTAGGCGTTGGTGGCGTCCTGGGTCTTCAGGCTTCCGTCACCGGCGTCCTCGCTGAACGGGACGCGGTACGCCGTGATCTCCCGTGCCCGGGCGCCGATGAGGTCGGCGTAGGGCAGGGTGGTGTAGCCGTCGAGAGCGACCGCCTTGCCGGAGTCGTCGAGGGTGGCGTCGTCGACCTCCTCGAGCGGCTCGTCCGCTGTCCCGACGAAGACCTCACCCTCGGGATCGGTGACCAGGAACGCGAGCTCGCCGTCCTTGTCCAGCACGGTCAGCCGGTACTGCGGAGAGTCCTCCACCCGTCTCTCGTTCTGGGCGAGGATCACGTTCACCGCACGTTCCTGCGTGCCCTGGTTGAACTCCGAGGAGTTCGTGAGCGCCACCGCGCCGGTGTAGAAGACCACGTAGACCTGGTAGACCAGCAGCAGGATCAGGCCCGGCAGCAGGTACTTCATCGGCACGAAGCGGCCGGAGGCGTAGACCGCGTCGATGGCGACGGTGGCCACGAGCACGGCCGTGAAGCCCTTCCACATGCCGAGGTCGCCGAGCGCCATCAGCGCATAGACCGCCAGTGCGTTCACGAGCGCCAACAACGCGTAGCGCACGACCAGGCCGCTGCTGCTTCTCACTGCGGGACACCTCTGCCGGGATCAGGGGGTGGTGGACAGACGAGATGCCGGCGCCGCCGCCTCGCCCCTACGGGACTGGCGCGACGGCACCGGCATCACGACGGCGGTGCTCACCTCAGGGTGGTCAGCTGCCGTCGATCGTCTTCTGGATCTTGGCGGTCATGTTCTTCCAGAGCTTGGCGGGGTCGCCGCCCTTGATGATCGCCATCTCCGTCTTGCCCCACTCGGCCCAGACGGCGTCCATGGCCGGGATGTTGGGCTGCGGGACACCGTTCGCGCCGACGGTGCCGAAGCCTTCGTAGATCGGGTCGTCCTTGCTCTGTTCGAAGACCGAGGTCATCGCGGAGGGACGGCCGCCGACCTCGAACAGCTTCTGCTGCGCCTCTTCGGTGCCGAGGTAGTTGAGCACGAAGTCGTTGGCGGCGACGGCGTTCTCGCTGTGCGCACTGACCATCAGACCCTGCACGCCGACGAACGGAACCGCCGGCTCACCACCGGGCGAGGGGATCTCCTCGACCGAGTAGTTGATCCCGCCCTCGTCGAAGGCAGCGAGCGCCCAGGGGCCGGTGATGATGTAGGGCACCCGGCCCTTGGCGAACTCCCCGGTGGCGATGTCGTAGGAGACGTTGGGGTTGATCACGCCGTTCTTCGCCGCGTCGCTGAGCCACTGCGCGAACTCGATCCCGTTCTGGTCGCCGATCGTCAGCTGGCTCGCGTCGTACCCGCCCTCCGGTGAGGTGGCGAAGATCGAGGAGCCGAAGGACTGCTGGAGCGGGAACAGGTGGTACGGGTCGCCGTTGGTCGGGTCCTGCTGGATGGCGATGGGCAGCTTGGCCTTCTTGTCGGCGACGAGCTGCTTGCCGGTGGCGACCATGTCGTCCCACGAGGCAGGTGCCTCGGGGGCGAGGTCGGTGTTGCGGATCAGGGCGATGTTCTCCACGGCGTACGGGAGTCCGTAGGTCTGCCCGTCGTAGGTGAACGCCTCGACCGCCACGTCCTGGAACTCGGCGGCCTTGTCGCCGAGCTCGACCGGAGCGATCCCGCCGCTCTCGACCAGCGCGCCGATCCAGTCGTGCGCACCGATCAGGATGTCGGGTCCCTTGCCCGAGGGGGCCTGGGTGGTGAACTCGTCCTTGAGGGTGCCGAAGTCCTTCTGGACGACCTTGACCGTCACGCCCTTCTCGTCGGTGAAGGTCTTGCCGATCTCGCTGATGATCGGCGTCCGGGTCTCATCGGCCCACACGGTGATCGTCCCGGTGGCGGCGGGGGCGGAGCTCTCTCCGCCGGGGTTGGAAGCCGAGTCCGAACCGTTGCCGTCCGAGCTGCTCCCGCAGCCCGCAGCGAACATTCCGACAGCGGCTAGCAGGGCGGCGGCCTTGGTGGTCGCCTTGACGCTCGTACGACGCATCGCGCTGGTCTCCTTGGGGTGAGGTGAATCTCGCAAAAGGTAGCAAGAAGTTGCAGGTTCTGAAAGTGATTGCACAACCTTGCACCTTCCTTGCGCGAATCTGAGTAATCTTCGCTGCATGCAGATCTCCGCTCCGGGGCCCAAGGCCCGTCTCGCCGACGTCGCCGCGCAAGCCGGTGTCAGCGAGGCGACGGTGTCCCGGGTGCTGAACGGCAAGCCCGGGGTCGGCCCCGACACCCGCCGTGCCGTGCTCACCGCGCTCGACGTCCTGGGCTACGAGCGGCCCAGCCAGCTGCGCACGAAGAGCGCCGGCCTGGTCGGGCTGGTCGTGCCCGAGCTGGAGAACCCGATCTTCCCGGCCTTCGCCCAGGCCGTCGAGTCCCTGCTCTCGCAGCGCGGCTACACCTCCGTGCTCTGCACGCAGACACCCGGCGGGGTCACCGAGGACGAGTACGTCGACATGCTCCGGGCGCGCGGTGTCTCGGGGATCATCTTCATCTCCGGCCTGCACGCCGACTCCTCGGTCGACCACTCCCGCTACCGGCGGCTGGTCGACCAGGGACTGCCGATCGTGATGGTGAACGGGTTCAGCGACGCCTTCCCGGCGCCGTTCGTCTCCACCGACGACGCGGGCGCGATGTCACTGGCGGTGACCCACCTCGCGGCGCTGGGGCACCGCCGGATCGGGCTGGCGATCGGGCCCACCCGCTACGTGGTCGCGCAGCGGAAGGTCGACGGCTTCGTCACCGCGATGCGCGACAAGGTCGGTGTCCGCGACGCCGAGGCCGAGGGGTTCGTGGCGCGATCCATGTTCACCGTCGAGGGTGGGCATGCCGCGGCCGTCCGGCTGCTGGAGGACGCCGGCGTCACCGCCGTGGTCTGCGGTTCGGACCTGATCGCGCTCGGCGTGGTCCGGGCGGTCCGCGCCCGCGGCGGCCAGGTCCCGGACACCGTCTCGGTCGTCGGGTTCGACGACTCGCCGCTGATCTCCTACACCGACCCGCCGCTGACCACGGTGCGACAGCCGGTGGCAGCGATGAGCCAGGCCGCGGTCCGGGCGCTGGCGGACGAGATCGCCGGGGACGCCTATCCGAAGGGTGAGTACCTCTTCGCGCCGGAGCTGATCGTGCGCGGGTCCACCTCCGCCGCCCCCCGGTGAACCCACTCAGCCGGACGGTTCCAGGAACACCGCACCGGGGCCGCGGTCGGCCACCTCGTCGTCGGGGTTGTTCAGCGCGCACTTGCGCAGGCTGAGGCAGCCACAGCCGATGCACCCGTCCAGCTTGTCGCGCAGCCGCTCGAGCCGTTCGATCTGCGCGTCGATCCGTGGCCGCCAGGCGCGCGAGAGGCGTGACCAGTCCGCCTTCGTCGGGGTCCGCCCCTCGGGGAGGGTGCTGAGCGCGTCCTGGATCTCCTCCAGGGTCAGTCCCACCCGTTGCGCGGATCGGATGAACGCCACGCGTCGCAGCATCGCCTGCGCGTAGCGCCGCTGGTTGCCGGTGGTGCGCTCAGACGAGATCAGGCCCTGGCGCTCGTAGTAGCGCAGGGCCGACGTCGCGACCCCGGACCGCTCCGAGAGCTGTCCGATGGTCAGGACCGCCCGGTGTGACGACATGCACACCAGGCTAGCACTTGACTTGAAGTGAACTTTAACTTGCATGGTTCTGGGCATGACATCGACACAGACACTCCCCGAGCACAAGGGCTACGGGTACGGCGACCTCCGCGGGCTGATGTCGCTGATGACGGGCGACGAGAAGCACACGGCCGCGGCCACGTCCACGCTGGACGTGGTCTGGGTCCTCTACGACCGGATCCTGGACGTGACGCCCGAGACGGTCGACGACCCGGCGCGAGACCGGTTCTACCTCTCCAAGGGGCACGGCCCGATGGCCTACTACGCCACGTTGGCCGCGAAGGGCTTCATCCCGGTCGACTGGCTGGCCGACTGGGCGTCCTACGAGTCGCCGCTCGGACACCACCCGGACCGCAACCTGGTCCCCGGTGTGGAGATCTCCAGCGGTTCCCTCGGGCACGGGCTGCCGCTCGCCGTGGGCACGGCACTGGGGCTGCGCGCCCAGGGCATGGGGTCGCGGATCGTCGTACTGGTGGGAGACGCAGAGCTGGATGAAGGGAGCAACCATGAGGCAGTCGAGCTGGCCGGCGCATTGGGTCTGGAGGGGCTCACGGTCGTCGTCGTGGACAACCGGTCGTCCACCCACAACCGGCCGGGCCGGATCGAGAGGCGGTTCGCGACCGAGGGTTGGAGCGCGGCCGTTGTGGACGGAAGAAACCACGCGGAGCTTGAACTCGCGCTGAAGCAACGGACCCCGGGACGGCCCTCGGTCGTCGTCGCCCAGGTGGAGGAGAAGTTCTGATGAGCAGAGACCCACGGCGCACGTTCGCGCGGACCGCCGCGACCCTCGTCGACGAGGACCTGTCGGTGGCCCTGGTCTACGCCGAGATCTCCGGCCAGTTCTTCGGCGACGTCGAGCGGCGCCATCCCGAGCGGGTGATCAACGTCGGCATCCGGGAGCAGCTGCTGGTCAGCACCGGAGCCGGGCTGGCGCTGACCGGGATGCGGCCGATCGTGCACACGTTCGCCTCGTTCCTCGTCGAGCGCGCCTTCGAGCAGATCAAGCTCGACTTCAACCACCAGGACGTGGGCGGGGTGCTGGTCGGATCCGGGGGCTCGTTCGACATCAGCGGCGGAGGCCGCACACACCAGGCGCCGGGGGACGTCGCGCTGATCGACACGCTGCCCGGCTGGAACGTCCACGTGCCCGGGCACGCCGACGAGGTGGAGCAGCTGGTCCGGCTGGCGGTGTCCGGGTCGGGCCGGGACTACGTGCGGGTGGTGGGTCAACAGAACCGGACGGCGTTCCCGGTGACGCCGGGCCGGTTCCGCCCCGTGCTGGCCGGGAGCCGGGGAACCGTGCTCGCGGTGGGCCCGATGCTGGACCCGGTCCTCGAGGCGGTCGCCGGCCTGGACGTGTCCGTGCTCTACGCCTCCACGGTCCGGCCCTTCGACGGGCGCGGCCTGCGCGCCGCCCTGAACCGGCCGGACGTGGTCGTCGTCGAGCCCTACCTCGCCGGCACCTCCGCGCGGCTGGTCAACGACGCGCTCGCCGACCTGCCGCACCGGGTGCTGTCGCTCGGCGTACGCAACGAGGAGCTCCGGCGCTACGGATCGCCCGCGGACCACATCGCGGCGCACGGGCTGGACGCCGCCGGGCTGCGGAGGTCGATCAGCGGGTTCCTCGCGGAGTCGGCCGACTTTGCCCCGGTCGCCTGAGGCTCAGCGCGCCCGGTGCCGGTGCTCGAAGACGTCCGCCTTGTCGTCGAAGTGCGGCGCGCCGAGCAGGTACTGCGCCATCAGGCTGTCGCCGTGGTGCTCCCGGGGTCGCACCGGCTCGGGGATCACCCGGCCCTCGGCGGTGTCCCAGAAGCGGTCGGCCACCGACCACATCCGGCGGGCCAGCGTTCCGGCCACACCGGTGTGCGGAGTCAGTGGATGCGGTCGGGTCGGCCCCCGCACCTCCGACTGGTAGACGCGTCGGGCGAGCTCGCCGTGCTCGCCGGGGTCGAGGCGCGGCAGCAGCTCGGTCACCAGCGCCGACTCCATCTCGTTGTGGCGCTCCAGCCTCGACTGCACGTCACGCCACACCCGTGGCCAGGACAGGTGCGATGCGTACGTCGCGCCGTACAACCGTGCCTTCACCAGGGCCAGCGACTGCTCCAGGTCCCGGGCTGCCGCC
>JAICRS010000080.1 GCA_025966335.1 Nocardioidaceae bacterium | reverse complement strand
GTGAAGGGACACCTGAGCAGCATCTTCGCGGCGCTCGGGGTGGGGGACCGGACCAGCGCGGCCCTGTGGGCGCAGCGCAACCTCCGGGACGGACAAGGCTGAGGCTCCCCCTGCGACATGGCTCGTCGCACGGGGGAGCCTCGTCCGGATCGGCCGGTCAGTGGGCCGGCCGATCCGGTGTCTGCTCAGTCGCGGCAGTCGTCGGCGTCGTCGGCGCACTCGCGGACGATCTTCATGACCACGCCCTCCTCTTCGTCGGGGCCGCCGGACTTGTTGGCCAGGACGTAGAGCTCACCGTTCATGTCCTCACCGAAGCCCAGGACGAACAGGTTGATGTGCCCGTTCACGAGGTTGAACACGTTCGGCGTGCGGTCCTCCGGGTCGGCCTTGTCGTCCTCGACGACGTACATCACCCGCCCGTTCGCGGAGTTGAACCCGTCCGAGTAGTCGCCGAACACGTACCTGCCCTGGAGCTTCGGTATCGCTGAGCCGCGGTAGACGAACCCGCCGATAGCGGCGACACCCTCGTCGTGGTCGTACTGCGCCACCGGGTCGATCAGGCCGGCCGGTGCTCCGGGGGAGTTCTTGAAGACGAACCCGTCGGAGGCGAAGCCGAGCAGCTCGATCCCGGCCTTCTCGAACAGGAAGGTGCCTTCCTTGACCCGCCAGCCGTAGTTGCCGCCCTGGACGACCTTGTCGACCTCCTCGATGTGGTTCTGGCCGGCGTCGCCGGCCCAGATCTCACCGGTCTCGCGGTCCGCGGAGGCGCGGAACGGGTTGCGGAACCCCTTGGCGAAGACCGTCGGAGCTGCGTCCGTGAGCGGATCCATCCGGACGATCTTGCCGAGCAGCGTGTCGTCGCGCTGTGCATTGCCGGGGCCCTCGTGACTGATGCACGGTCCCTCGCCGGCGAGCCCCAGCTGACCGTTCTGGTCATCGGCACACCCGCCGTCACCGAGCGTGATGTAGAGCAGGTCGCTGTCGGCTGCGGTCTGGCCGAAGAACAGCGCACCGCCGTTGTGGTTGAACTGCGGCTCCTCGATGTCGAAGATCACGCGGCTTGCCGCCGACGTGAGGGGTTCGGTGCGCATCGCGAACCCGGTCGGGTTCGGCACCGTCCACTCCCGCACCGTTGCCATGTGGTTCGGCTGGGTTGCCGGGGTCGGTGGGTTGGCCGGATCGATCGGCTCGGACGTCATCGTGTAGAGCAGTCCGTTGGTCGCGAAGTCCGGGTGGAAGGCCAGGCCGAGGAAGCCGCGCTCGTCCGCCTCCAGGATCAGTGGGACGAGAAGGTCGGCCGTGCTGAGCACCAGCTTCTTCTTGCCGGTCTTGGTGTTGACCGCCCACAGCGGACCGTCCTGGTCCACGACGAACAGGACATCCGGGATGCCCGGGGCGTAGGTGCCCCAGTTCGGAGCGGTCAGCCCCTTGCCCTCGGCCACCGTCTCCAGCTCGAGCTGGATCCTGCCCTCGTCGATGTGCCCGGGGATCGGGTCGTCGATCGGCTCTACCGGTTCGTGCCCGGCGTACAGGGCGTTGGCGCCTGTGCCCAGGCCCGCTGCACTGAGTGCCAGGACCATGCTGACCAGGAACGTCCCCGCGCGACCGCGACGAGTCCTGGGAATGAGGTGTAATGCCATTGCATCTCCCTACATGGGTCGGATTTCCCCCTGCGTGGCGCTGTGGCCGCCCTCACGCTAGGCCTGCGGTCGAGAGGTCGGATACGGTTCCCGACCCGTCCATGAGTGCTAGTACCGCGGGCGCATAAGCGCCGAGATCCGGACCGATCGGGTCGCTTCGGCGGTACGGTTCCGACGAGACGGGAGCCGTCGCCGACGAGGGGATCTGGGATGAACGGGACCGACGATGCTGCGGGGTCAGACCGGAACGACTGGTGGAGGCCGGCTCAGCTGCTGACGGCCCAGACCTCGGCGACCGTAGCGTTCACGTTCGCGGTGCTCAGCATGTTGGGCCAGGGGACGTGGACGGTCGCTGCCCAGTCGTTCTTCGGCCCGGGTTTCGGACCGCAGGAGTACGTGGTCGTGGCCGGCGTCGCCTCGCTCGCGCTCGCGGCCGGTGCGCTGTGGCTGGGACGGCGGGTGCTCGTCGCCCGCGCGACAACATCGTCGCCCTGGGCGGTCCACCTCGCCGGTGCGGCGGTCATCATCGCGGCACTCGGCGGCGTGCTCGCGGTACTGACGATCGTCGGCGGGATCTTCGGCGGCGTTGCCCTCTGACGCCGCCGGCCGACAGGTATCGCCCCGGTGCTGCGACGCCGCTAGTCTGCAGAGATCGATCGTTTCCAACCGAAGGAGCAACCGATGACGTCACGTCTCAACCCCTACATCAGCTTCGACGGGAACGCGCGGGAGGCGATGGAGTTCTACAAGCAGGCGCTCGGCGGCACCCTGGCGCTGAACACCTTCGGCGAGATGGAGGCCCAGGGCACCGCGGACGACGACAAGATCATGCACGGCATGCTCGAGACCGACAGCGGCTTCACGCTGATGGGGGCCGACAACCCGCCCGGAACCGAGCACCAGCCCGGGAACAACTTCGCGGTGAGCCTGAGCGGGGACGACGCGGAGCAGCTGCGCGGCTACTGGGAGAAGCTGTCCGACGGCGGCAACGTGACCGTGCCCCTCGAGAAGCAGATGTGGGGCGACGAGTTCGGCATGTGCGTGGACCGGTTCGGCGTCGCCTGGATGGTCAACATCGGTCAGCCGCAGGGCTGAGGTTCAGTCAGCCGGGCGGGCGGGAGTCGGCGGTGGCCCGCGGGCAGAAGGCCTCGCGCGGCGACCCGGTGTGCACCTCCTCGGGCAGCTCCACGACAACCTGGTCCTCGAGGATCCCGGCGCGCGAGGTGCTCAGGTTCACGTGCGTCGCGAAGCTGCCTGCGCGTGCCGACAGCGTCTCGCAGGAGACCATCAGCATGCTCAGCCGCACCTCTCGCCGTTCGCCGGCAGGGATCGTGAACGCCTCGCTGCCGTGGCCGTCCTCGATCCCCGTGTAGCGGAACAGCTTCGGCTGCGGGTGCTGCTCGCCCAGGCCGGTGACGGTCACCGGCAGCCGCCCGTCGTTGGCCAGCACGAAGGTGTACCCGAGCGTCCCCCGGTCCTGGTAGCGGACCTGGCGCACCGTGCGGTCGCCGACCCGGAACACGGCGGTGGCGTCGGTGCCGCTCACCCGGGTGGGCCCGTGCGCGCTCAGCGCCGGGCGGCTCTGGGTCGCGGCCGCGATGCCGGCACCACCCGCGACGAGCAGCGCGACGACCAGCGCGATCAGCATCCGTTTGCCCATGACCGGTCAGCCCCGCGAGACGGCGGCCGTCGTACGCCGTGCGCCGAGCGGCAGCGGGTTCGAGTCGCTCTCCTCGGTCGGCTTCTCCGGGCTCTCGAACCAGCTGCACTCCGGTGGGTGCCGCCAGAACGGGTCGCTGCGGTCGTACTGGCTGCAGCTGAGGAAGCCGGCGTCCTTCACCGCGGACGTGCCGGGCAGGAACTGCGAGCCGCCGTCGGCGCACGACGGCGGGTCGACCGCGAAGTTGTCGGTCGGCTCGCCCCGCGATGAGGTGTTGTCCTCCCAGCAGTTGCCGAGGCCCTGGTCGTCCCACCAGAAGTCGACGCCGTTGTGCGCGACCGATCCGTCCGGGCGAAGGCCCATCTCGTTGTCGAACGTGTGGTTGTGGTTCGACGTGTCGTAGAGCTTGCTGGGGTCGTACTCGTCGCGCAGCGGTGAGGGCACCCAGAACTGCATGGTGCCGAAGCGCCAGTTGTCGTAGATCCAGTTGTTGTCGGTCGAGTTGAAGTTGCCGCCCGCGATCAGGACGCCGGTGCCCACCGGGGTGGGGATGACCGGGCAGACGGTGCCGTCCATGTAGCCGCGCTCCGCCATCGGCTTGGCACAGACCCCGGTGTCGACGTACCGCTCGTAGTAGTTCTCGTTGTTGCTGTAGATCTTGTTGTGGCTCCAGCGGGCGTGGTCCTGAGGCAGGCCGGGGTGGCCCGGGAACAGCGAGTCGGTGGCGATGCCGGTTGCGTTGTCGTAGAACTCGTTGTGGTGCGCCCAGATCGAGTTGCCCGCCGTACCGGAGTAGCCGAGCGTGTTGTCGTGGCTCCTGCTGCGCCGGATCTCGATCGCGTAGCGGATCGGCTCGAAGTCGGGGTTGTCCGCGTTGAGGTCCGAGCCGGAGCCGGGATAGATCCCGGAGTCGCCGTTGTAGTACGCGTTCACGTGCGTGATCAGGCCGTGGTCGCTGGCGAACGCGAGGATGCCGTACTCGTCGTTGCCGCGGGCGACCACGCGGTCGACGACGAACCCGTCGGTCTCCAGCACGTAGACCGCGTTGAACTCGGCCTGCTGGACGGTGATGTTGCGCAGGTAGACGCCGCCGGCGCGGTCCGCCCGGATCGCGTTCAGCTTCGCGAACCTGTTGTCGATGACGACCGCCCTGGGACCGGCACCGGTGCCGACAACCTGCGTGCCGCAGAACCGGCTGTCGCACTTCATCGAGTCGTTCTTCAGGCTGCGATCACCCATGATCGTGATCAGGTTCAGGTTGTGCGGGCAGCGGACCTGGTCCGGGTAGGACAGCGCGATCGGTCCGGAGTCGTCGCCACCGGTGTCCGGTGAGCTCAGGCTGCCGATGTACTCCGAGACGTCGAGCGGGTCGGCCGAGGCGGTCTGGAGGTTCGAGCAGTACGCCGACCGCTCCGCCCGCGCCCAGCGACCCTCGGTGTAGTAGCCGGGGAGCACGTAGATCGAGGTGTTGCGCCTCTTGATCGAGTTGATCGCGGTCTGGATCGAGCCGAACCGACACTCCTCGAGCAGCCTCTGGTTGCGGGTCTTGAGCCTCCCGGCACGCATCTGCGCGATCCTCCGGTCGCTGTGCGGCCGGCACACGACCCGGTGCCGTGGGTTGTCCAGGCCGAGGTACGCCGGTCGCTCGCCGGTCCCGTCCGGGAAGGTTGCCGGTCGCTCCTCGTGGGCCGACGCCGGTGCGGCTCCGACCGCCCCGATCAGCAGGCCGGCGAGCATCGCCACCAGGGCAAGGACAACGTGCGAGCGCGATCTACGCATCAGACACCTCCGATGCCTGGTGCAACGAGTTCTCGGGAGCGAGGTTACGCGGCGCCTTTCGCGGTGCTGGTTAGGCTTCCGGACGTGCGAGGACTCCGGGCGGTGGCGGCGACCCTGCTGGCGCAGGCGCTGCTGACCGGCTGCTCCGGGGACGCCGAACCGCAGACACCGGGGCCGACGCCGACCGCACTGGGTGGCGAGCTCGGCACCCCTGCGGTGCCACCGGCCACGCCCATGGGCGCCCTCGAGAAGGGGGTGGCCCGGTCCCTGAACGGCACCACCGACCTGCACGAGCAGGACCTGCGGGTCGACTACCTCCGCTGCCCGGCTTTCGACGGACGGACCCCGCAGACCTTGCGCTGCACCGGGTTCCTCGAGCAGGTCACCGCCGACGTGATGGTCCGGCTGACGAAGGCCGGTCCCACGATGCACTTCGACGCCCGGCTCGGCGAGGGGATCCTGTCCACCACGAACCTGGTCGACCGCCTGGCGCGGGAGGGTTATCGCCGGATCGACTGCGGCGACCGGCCCGCCTACCCGAGCGTCGTCGGCAGCGAGATCACCTGCGCGGTCACCGACGGGGACCAGCGCCGGTTCGTCGTCGCGACGGTCACCTCGGAGAGCGGCGAGGTCACGATCACCGACTACTGAGCGCGATGTCGGGCAGACTCTCCCCATGGCCAGGGTGATCGTCGTCGGTGCGGGGGTGGTCGGGCTCTCCTGCGCCGTGCGGCTCCTCCAGAACGGTCACCACGTCGACGTACTCGCCCGCGACCTGCCGCTGGAGACCACGTCCTCGGTCGCGGCGGCGATCTGGTTCCCCTACCGCGCCTTCCCGTTCGAACGGGTCACCGCCTGGTCGGCGAAGGCCTACGAGGTGTTCGACCGGCTCGCCACCGTCGAGCCCGACGCCGGCGTCCGGATGGTCGAGGGCACCCAGCTGCACCGGGTCCGCACGGCCGACCCGTGGTGGCTCAACGCCGTCCCGGCCCTGACCCGGGTGACCGCGATGCGCGAGCCGTACGTCGACGGCTGGACCTTCACCACGCCGGTGATCGAGATGCCGGTCTACCTGCGCTGGCTGGCCGACCAGGTGGACGGGTGTGGCGGCACGATCACCCGGGTGGCGCTGAACGGAATGCCCGACCAGGCCGACATCGTGGTGAACGCCAGCGGGCTCGGTGCGCGGCTGCTGGCCGAGGATCCCTCGGTGCTGCCGGTCCGTGGACAGGTGGTCTACCTCGAGCAGGTCGGTCTCGAGCGGTGGTGGCTCGATGGGGACGGGCCGACGTACGTCGTGCCTCGCACCCGCGACATCGTGGTCGGCGGAACCGACGAGGAGGGGGAGTGGAGCCGTACGGCGGACCCGGCGACCGCCGAGCTGATCCTGGAGCGGGCCACCGCACTCGTTCCCGAGCTCGCCCGCGCGCGGGTCCTACGGCACAAGGTCGGCCTGCGTCCGGCCCGGCCACAGGTGCGGCTCGAGACCGAGCTGCGCGGCTCGTCGCGGGTCGTGCACTGCTACGGGCACGGCGGTGCGGGCGTCACCCTGTCGTGGGGCTGCGCCGACGAGGTGGCCTCGCTGGTCGGCGAGCTCGGCTGACTCAGAACAACCGTGCGCTCGGGTCGTCCATCCCCCGCAGCGCGTTGTAGTCGACCACGGCACAGGCGATCCCGCGGTCGGTCGCCAGCACCCGCGCCTGCGGCTTGATCTCCTGGGCGGCGAAGATCCCGCGCACCGGCCGCAGCTTCGGGTCCCGGTTCAGCAGCTCGAGGTAGCGGGTCAGCTGCTCGACCCCGTCGATCTCGCCGCGGCGCTTGATCTCGACCGCGACCGACTTCCCGGCCGCGTCCCGGCACATCAGGTCCACCGGGCCAATGGCCGTCGGGTACTCCCGCCGCACCAGCGTCAAGCCCTCGGCCAGCGTGGCCGGGTGCTCGGCGAGCAGCTCCTGGAGGTGCTTCTCCACGCCGTCCTTCTGCAGCCCGGGATCGACGCCGAGGTCGTGCGTGGAGTCACTGATGATCTCGTCCAGCAGGATCCGCAGGGTGTCGTCGTCCTTGCCGGTGACCGTCCACTCGACCGCGCCGTCGTCGTTGACGCCCTCGGACACCTTGCACGGCGGCGACATCCAGTTCAGCGGCTTGTAGGAGCCGCCGTCGGAGTGGATCAGCACCGAGCCGTCGTTCTTGACCAGGATCAGCCGGGTCGCCATCGGCAGGTGGGCGGTGAGCCGGCCGGCGTAGTCGACCTGGCACTTCGCGATAACTAGACGCACGAGCAGGGAGGTTACCTGCTGCCGGTCTCGACCGGTGAAGTACCTCACGGCGGCGGACCCGTGCCTCGTGACAGTATTCGGGCCATGACTAGCACTGGACGAGAGTTCCGCAGCATCGGTGTGATCGGGCTCGGCACGATGGGCGCCGGCATCGCCGAGGTCTTCGCCCGCAACGGCTACCAGGTCGTCGGCGTCGAGCTCACCGACGAGTCCCTGGAACGCGGACGACAGCACGTCCAGCACTCCACCGACCGCGCGGTCAAGCGCGGCAAGCTCTCCGCCGAGGACCAGCAGGAGCTGGTCGGCCGGGTCACCTTCACCACGAACCTCTCCGACGTCAAGGACTGCAACCTCGTCGTCGAGGCGGTCATCGAGCACCTCGACGTGAAGCAGGACCTGTTCCGCCGGCTCGACGCGGTGGTGGGTCCCGACGCGGTGCTGGCCACGAACACCTCCTCGCTCTCGGTCACCGAGATCTCCACCGCCACCTCGCACCCGGGACGGGTGATCGGCGTGCACTTCTTCAACCCCGCACCGGTGCAGAACCTGGTGGAGATCATCCGCACCGTGGTCACCGAGCCCGACGTCCTCGACGACGTGGCCGAGCTGGCCCGCTCACTGGGCAAGACCCCGGTGATCTGCGGCGACAAGGCCGGCTTCATCGCGAACGCGCTGCTGTTCGGCTACCTCAACCACGCGGTGTCGATGTACGAGGCGAGCTACGCCAGCCGCGAGGACATCGACGCGGCGATGCGGTTCGGCTGCGGCTACCCGATGGGCCCGTTGGCGCTGCTCGACCTGATCGGTCTGGACACCGCCTACGAGATCCTCGACACGATGTACAAGCAGGGCCGGGACCGGCTGCACGCGCCGGCGCCGTACCTCAAGCAGATGGTCACCGCCGGGATGCTCGGTCGCAAGACCGGCCGCGGCTTCTACACCTACGAGGGGCCGGACAGCCCGGTCGTGGTCGCCGACGCGCTCACCCCGTCCGAGGACGACAAGCCCCAGCTGCGGCGCGAGATCAACCGGGTCGGCGTGGTCGGCACCGGCACGATGGCCACCGGCATCGTCGAGGTGTTCGCCAAGGCGGGCTTCGACGTGGTCTTCGTCGGCCGCGGCCAGGACAAGGTCGACGCCGTGAGCGCGACGATCGAGAAGTCCCTGGAGAAGGCGATCCAACGAGGCAAGCTGGAGGAGTCCGACCGCGAGGCGACGCTGGCGCGGCTCACCGCGTCGACCAACCTCGACGACCTCGCCGACGTGGACATCGTGGTCGAGGCGGTCGCGGAGGACCTGAAGGTCAAGACCGCGCTGTTCGAGAACCTCGACGAGATCTGCAAGCCCGGCGTGATCCTGGCGACCACCACGTCGTCGCTGCCGGTGATCTCCTGCGCGAGCGCCACCAAGCGGCCGCAGGACGTGATCGGGATGCACTTCTTCAACCCCGCGCCGGTGATGAAGCTGGTCGAGGTCGTCAGCACGGTCTCCACCTCCGAGGAGGTCGCCGAGACCGTCCGGGCCCTGTGCGAGAAGGTCGGCAAGGTCGCGGTCTCCTGTGGCGACCGGGCCGGTTTCATCGTGAACGCGCTGCTGTTCCCCTACCTCAACGACGCGGTGAAGATGCTGCAGGCGCACTACGCCACCGCCGACGACATCGACACCGCGATGAAGTACGGCTGCGCGCTGCCGATGGGGCCGTTCGAGCTGCTCGACGTGGTCGGCAACGACGTCTCGCTGGCGATCCAGCGGGAGCTCTACCTCGAGTTCCGCGAGCCCGGCTTCGCCCCCGCCCCGCTGCTCGAGCACCTGGTCACCGCCGGCTACCTCGGCCGCAAGACCCAGCGCGGGTTCCGCGACTACACCGGCCGCTGACGGCGGTGGCCACCCGGATCGAGCCGTACGACGGCGAGGAGTACGAGGTGCGCCCGGTCACCGGGTCGGCCGCCACCAAGCCCTACCGCTGCCCGGGCTGCGACCAGCTGATCCCGCCGGCCACCCCGCACACCGTGGCGTGGCCGGTGGTCGGCTCGATGTTCTCCGAGACCGGGCTCGACGAGCGCCGGCACTGGCACAGCGCCTGCTGGAGGGCTCGCGACCGGCGTCGCTGAAGTGGTCGCGGCTAGCGGGCCTCCTGGCGGCGGACGAAGACCTCCTTGAGCAGCAGCTGGAGCGCGGCCGCGGTGGGGATCGCGAGCAGCGCGCCGACCACACCGAGCAGTGCCGCGCCGACCAGGGCCGCCACCACGATCAGCGAACCCGGGATGTCGACCGAGCGGGACATCACCCTCGGGTAGATCACGTAGTTCTCGAACTGCTGGTAGACGATGTAGAAGATCAGGCAGGCCAGGCCGATCTTGGGGTCGGTGGCGAACCCGATCGCGGTCACCACGATCGCGCCCAGGGTGGCGCCGATCATCGGGATCACGTCCAGCAGCGCGACCACGACGGCGAGCGCGACGGCGTACTCACCGAGCCCGACGATGAACAGGAAGACCAGCGAGCTGATGCCCGCGGCCAGCGCGACGATGAACGCCCCGGAGACGTAGCCGCCGAAGTTCTTCAGGATCTGGTCACCGAGGTCGGTGACCCGCTCGCGGCGGCTCGAGGGAGCCAGCCGGTACGCCGCACGCTTGATGCTCGGCAACGAGGCCAGGAAGTAGAGCATCAGCACGATGATGATGAACGTGTTGAGCAGGGCCGAGATGACCGCCAGGCCGACGCCGAGCACGCCGCCGAAGACCTTCTCCGTCCAGCCGCCGTCCTGGATCATCTGCTGGGCGCGGCCGAGGATGTCGTACTTCTCGTCGAGCTGCTGGATCGTGTTGTTGTTGCGCAGCTGGTCGAACCACTCCGGGGCGCGTTCGATGATGGTGTTCACCTGGTCGGTGATCACCGGCACGATCGCGAGCACGAACAGCGCGAGCGCCATCAGGACCACGACGATGACGACGAGCACCGCCCAGACCCGTTTGAGCCCCCGCCGCACCAGCATCTCGACCCAGGGGTTGAGGCCGACGGCGAGGAACATGGCGACGATGATCAGGATCAGGATCGAGCTGATCGAGGCGATCTGCTGGCCGAGCCAGATCGCCAGGATCGCGCCGGCGGCCCCGAAGAACCCGACGTAGAACGGCGAGTGGTGCTTCAGAGGCGGGCCCTGCCGGCCGAAGTCGTCGCCGGCCTGGCGGTGGGTGTCGAGCAGCAGATCCTTGGAGCCCTCGTCGCTGCCGTGACGGTGCTGCCGGGCGGCGTCTTCGGCGGACTCCTGCGCAGCGGCGGCGGCTGCCGCGGCCTGCTCGGCCTGCTCGGCCGCCTCCTGCGCGTCCTGGGCCGCCTCGTCGTCCGGATCCGGGCCGCTCGACCCGGGCTTCGGGTCGGTCACCGCTCCTCGGCGGGGGCCGGCTCGTCGCCGAATCCCGCGACGACATCGCGCAGTGCGCCGAGCTGGGCGACGATCGCGTCGCGCCGCTTCTGCACCCGGTCGACCTCGGCACGGATCGCCGCGAGGTCGCGCTCGGCCTCCGCCTGCCCCGCGGCGACCTGGCTGTCGGCCTGCGTCTGCGCGGAGGCGACGATCTGCTCGGCCTCGCGACGGGCCCGGGTCAGCATCCGGTCCGCCTCCTCGTCGGCGTGCGCGCGGTGCGTGGTGGCCTGGGCGATCGCCTCGCGGGCACGCGCCTCGGCGGCGTTGGCCCGCTCCTCGGCCTCCTCCACCAGGCGCTGCGTCTCGGCGGTGGCGTTGCTGTGGTGCTCGGCGGCCTCGCGGGTGAGCCGCTCCTTCTCGACGGCCAGCGTCCGGCGGGCCTCCTGCACCTCGCGGTCGGCCGCGGCCCGCGCCTGCTCTGCCTCACGGCGGGCGCTGGTGCGCAGGGTGTTCGTCTCCTGCTCGGCCGCCAGCCGGATCTGCTCGGCCTCCCGACGGGCGGACGCGAGCAGGTCGTCGGCCTCGGCGCGCGCCATGTTGCGGTCCTGCTCGACATCGGCCATCGCCCGGCTGCGGCTCTCGTCGAGCTCCTTGAGCTGCACGATCCGCATGTCGTCGGCGTCCCGGGAGGCCTCCGCGCGCAGCGCCGCGGCCTCCTTGGCCGCCTGCTCCCGGATCTCCTGGGCCTGGGCGTTGGCCTGGGTGAGCACCTCGTCGGCCTGTTCCTCGGCGAGCCGCAGCATCTCGCTGGCACGACCACCCAGGCCGGCGTACGACGGCCGCTCGTTCTCCGAGAGGCGGTGCTTGAGGTCGGCAACCTGCTTCTCGAGGCCCTTGATCCGCTGCTTGGCGTCCTCGAGGCTGGCTGCCAGCCCCGCCTTCTCGCCGGCCAGCGTGTGC
>JAICRS010000351.1 GCA_025966335.1 Nocardioidaceae bacterium | reverse complement strand
CTGCTGCTCGCCAGCTTCACGTTGATCACCCTCGACGCGCGCGGCGGCGAGGACTCACCGGTCGAGCCGTTGCGTTCCGCGGCAGGTGCCGTGTTCGGGCCGGTGGAAGAGGTGACCGCCACCGTCGTACGTCCCTTCCAGGCGGTGCCCGGCTTCCTCGAGACCACCGGTGACCTGCGCAGCGACGTCGAGCGTCTCGAGGCGGAGAACGCCGCGCTGCGCGGCAAGCTCGCCACCGGGGTGGTGGACCGGAACCGGGCCGCCGAGCTCGACGGCCTGCTCCGCAGCTCGGACAGCACCGGCTACGCGCTCGTGCCCGCCCGGGTGATCGCGATGGGCCCGGCCCAGTCGTTCTCGCGAACCGTCACCATCGACGCCGGCACCAGCTCCGGGGTGTTCCCCGACATGACCGTGCTCAACAACGACGGCCTGGTCGGCCGGGTGATCCGCGCGGACCGCGGCACCGCCACCGTGCTGCTGATCGTCGACGCGGAGTCGGTCGTCGGCGGGCGCCTCGGCTCCAGCATGGAGGTCGGCTTCCTGCGCGGTCGCGGAGGCGTCGGCGACGGAACCCGCCTCGACCTGGACCTCGTCGACAACGCGGTCACCCCGAGCGACGGCGACATCCTGGTGACCTGGGGGTCGAAGAACGGAGCGCCCTACGTCTCCGGCGTCCCGATCGGGCGGGTGACCGCGGTCTACAGCAGTCCGCGCCAGCTCTCGAAGCAGGCGGTCATCGAGCCGCTGGTCGACTTCTCCTCCCTCGACCTGGTCGGTGTCGTGGTCGACGCCGACGCGCAGAGCGACCGGGCCGTGATCGAGGCCGGCGACGTCCGCACGTCAGGAGACCGGTGATGGTCGCCGTCCGCGCCCTGGTCGTGACCCTGGTGGTGATGCTCGCCGTGGTCCTCCAGGTCGGCCTGTTCCCCTATCTCGCCTACGACGGTGTCGTGCCCAACCTCGCGCTGCTCGTCGTGGTCGCGGCCGCGCTGGTGCGCGGACCGGAGTTCGCGGCGGTGCTCGGCTTCCTGTCCGGCCTCGCGATCGACCTGGCTCCTCCCGCGGACCACGTCGCGGGCCGTTGGGCGCTGGCGCTGGTGGTGGTCGGCTATCTCGCCGGCCGGGTCCGCCACGACGCGCGGACGTCCGCTGTCGCCGCGGTGATCGCGGTGGCCGCGAGCTCCTTCGTGGGCACCTCGGTCTTCGCGCTCAGCGGCCTGGTGCTCCAGGACCCGGCCGTCCCGGTCGCCGAGGCCCTCCAGGTCGTCCCGGTCGCCGTGCTCTACGACGTGCTGATCACGCCGTTCGTGCTCCCCTTGATGATGCGGCTGTTCCGCCGGCTCGAGCCGCACCAGGTCGCCTACTGATGGTCTCGACAAGCCCGAACGGTGGAGAGCGGGTCCGCGCCACCAGCGACACCAAAGGACGGCTGCGCCTGATCGTGGTGCAGGCGCTCGTGCTGGCGCTGTTCGTCACGCTGTTCGCGCGGCTGTGGTACCTCCAGGTCCTCAGCGGCGAGGCCTACCAGGCACAGGCGGCCGAGCAGTCGATCCGGGAGCTCGTCGTCCAGCCGGCACGCGGCCTGATCGTCGACGACATGGGCCGGCCGCTGGTCGCCAACCGCAACTCGTGGGTGGTCACCGTGGACCGCACCCTGCTCAACAAGATGGAGGAGCCCGCCCAGGAGAAGCTGCTGCGTCGGGTCGCCACGATGGTGGACGTGCCCTACCGCGAGATCCACGAGCGCACGCTGCTGTGCGGGGAGCCCGGTTCGATGCAGGGCACGTGCTGGAACGGGTCGCCGTACCAGCCGGTGCCGGTCGCCGAGGACGTCAGCCAGCAGACCGCGGTGTCGATCCTGGAGCAGGGCGAGGACTTCCCGGCGGTGCTCGCCGAGTCGCGCAGCGTGCGCGCCTACCCCGCGCCGTTCGG
>JAICRS010000036.1 GCA_025966335.1 Nocardioidaceae bacterium | reverse complement strand
GGTCCTTACCCAGCACTCGGCGACGTGGTCGTTGACCATCCCGGTGGCCTGCATCAGCGCGTAGGCGGTGGTCGGCCCGACGAACCGGAAACCCCGCTTCTTCAGCGTCTTCGCCAGCACGACCGACTCCGGGGTGGTTGCCGGTACGTCGGCCAGGGTCCTCGGCGCGGGCCGTCCGGCGGGCGGCGCGAACGACCACACCAGGTCGCTGAACGACTCGTCGAGTTCGAGGATCGCGCGGGCGTTGTGGATCGTGGCCTCGATCTTGGCCCGGTTCCGCACGATCGCCGCGTCGGCGAGAAGCCGGTTCACGTCCGAGTCGTCGAAGGCCGCGACCCGGCGTACGTCGAAGCCGGCGAATGCCGCGCGGAACCCCTCTCGCTTGCGCAGGATCGTGAGCCAGGACAGACCGGACTGGAACGCCTCGAGGGTCACCCGCTCGAACATCTCCGAGTCACCGCGCAGCTCCCGGCCCCACTCGGTGTCGTGGTAGGCGACGTAGTCCGGTGACTCCCCCGCCCAGTCACAGCGAACCAACGCCTCAGCCGGCTGCACGCTGCGCCTCCGCACGCGCGGCCATCCGGCGCAGGGACAGGTCGACCAACCTCTGCGCGCCGGGTCCGGCCAGCCGCCAGCCCAGCGCTCCGAGCGGGCCGCCGGGAATGGTCAGGTGCTCCCACCAGGTGAAGGTGCACGCCTCGGCGCCGCGCGGGGCGACCGCGAACTCGGCCTCGCCGCGCACCAGCGACCCGGTGTGCAGCACCTCACAGCGCGCGGACCCGTCGGCGGAGCGATCCCACGCGGTGATCGTCATCGGGTCCCAGAACCCGACCGGCCCCAGTCCGGTCCTCGCCCGGATCCGGCCGCCGACGGCATGCGCGTCGCCGACCTCCTCGACCCGGGTGAGCGGGATCCACTCACCCTGTCGCGGCCAGTCGGTGACGTAGTCCCACACCAGCTGCGCGGACGCGGCCACCTCGACGTCGGAGCGGACGAATGCGCGCATCAGCGTTCCTCCGATTGGGCGTCATCGGGACGTGACCCGGGCGAGGCCGGCGGCTGGGCGGTCGACGCATCGCGCTGCGTGGGCGGCACGTCAGGCGAACCGACTGGCGTCTCAGGCGGAGCGTCCGGCGCCGACGGCGGAACAGTGGATGGCTCCGGCGCCGCCGGCGGCTCCAGCTCGGCCGCGACCCGGTCCAGCAGCGCATCGACCTCGGACATCCGGTAGCCACGGAAGGCCGTGGAGAACCGGACCCGGCGGATGTCGGTGGAGGTCAGCGGGCGGTCGGCCGGCACGCGGGAGTCCGGCCGGTCGTCGTACACCTCCACCATCGACCCGCCGCGGCCGCTCGCCACAACGGCGATCACACCGATCACCACGACGATGAGGATCGCGAAGAACCAGGTCATGGGTGGCATCGTGCCATGCCGCCCCGTCAGTCCGGGCGTTCGGCGCCCTCGTGCTTCTCTCCGGCACCGGGCGCGGACGAGTGCCGGTCCCGCTGCGCCTCGACCATGATCTTCACGGCCTCCTCGACGTCGTCGGTCACCGTGAACATGTCGAGGTCGTCCTCGGAGATCTTGCCCTCCGCCAGCACGGTGTGCCGGATCCAGTCCACGAGCCCGGACCAGTAGTCGCGGCCGATCAGCACGATCGGGAACGACGTCACCTTCTGGGTCTGCACCAGCGTCAGCGCCTCGAACAGCTCGTCGAAGGTGCCGAAGCCGCCGGGGAGCACGATGAAGCCTTGCGCGTACTTGACGAACATCGTCTTGCGGGCGAAGAAGTAGCGGAAGTTGACGCCCATGTCGACGTACCGGTTGAGCCCCGACTCGAACGGCAGCTCGATGCCGAGGCCGACCGAGACGCCGCCGGCCTCGAGGGCCCCTTTGTTGGCGGCCTCCATGACACCGGGTCCGCCGCCGGTGACCACGCCGAAGCCGGCCTCTACGAGCAGCCGGCCGAGATCCTCTGCGGTCCGGTACATCGGGTCGTCGGCCCGGGTCCGCGCGGAGCCGAAGACCGAGATCGCCGGACCCAGCTCGGCCAGTGCACCGAAGCCCTCGACGAACTCGCTCTGGATCCGCATCACCCGCCACGGGTCGGTGTGGACCCAGTCCGAGGGGCCCCGCGAGTCGAGCAGCCGCTGGTCCGTCGTACTGGACTGGAACTGGTTGCGCCGCATCACCGTGCGGCCGCGGTTCTTCTCGGGGCCGTTCCCGCTGCCCAGGCTCATCGGCCGCCGCCGAGCCACGAACGCAGCTGTGCCTCGACGGTGCGGATGTGCTCGAGCGGCACGAACTCCTCCTGCTTGTGCGCCAGGTGCGGGTCGCCGGGCCCGAAGTTGACCGCGGGGATGCCGAGCTCGCTGAACCGCGCCACGTCGGTCCACCCGAACTTCGGGTTGGCCACTCCGCCGACGGCGTCGATGAACGCCGCCGCGGCCGGGACCGACAGGCCGGGCATCGCCGACGGCGCCGAGTCGCTGACCTCGATCTCGAAGCCGTCGAAGACCTCATGCATGTGCGCGAGCGCCTCGTCCTCGGAGCGGTCCGGTGCGAACCGGTAGTTCACCGAGACCCGACACTCGTCGGGCAGCACGTTGCCGGCGACTCCGCCGGAGATGAAGACCGCGTTGAGCCCCTCGCGGTACACCAGCCCGTCGATCACCGGCCGGCGCGGTTCATACGCGTTGAGCCGGGCGAGCACCTCCGCCGCGCCGTGGATCGCGTTCACGCCCTTCCAGGAACGGGCGGAGTGCGCGCGCTCACCGCGGGTCACCACGTCGACGCGCATGGTGCCCTGGCAGCCCGCCTCGACGACGGCGTCCGAGGGTTCCATCAGGATCGCGAAGTCCGCCTCGAGCAGCTCCGGGTGGCTGTCGCCGAGCAGCTTGAGGCCGTTGCGCTCGGCCTCGACCTCCTCGCACTCGTAGAACAGGAACGTGATGTCGCGGTTGGTCTCCGGCATGGTCGCGGCGATCCGCAGCGCCACCGCACAGCCGCCCTTCATGTCACAGCTCCCGAGCCCGTGCAGGTTGTCGTCGTCGCGGCGCGCCGGGAGGTTGTCGTTGAGCGGAACGGTGTCGAGGTGACCGGCGATCACCACCCGTTCGGCGTGCCCCTGGTTCGTGCGGGCCACCACGGTGTTCGCGAACCGGCTCACCTCCAGGTGTGGGAGCGCGCGCAGCGCGGACTCGACCGCGTCGGCGATCGCCTGCTCGTTGCCGCTGACGGACTCGATGTCGACCAGCTGCTCGGTCAGCGTGATGGCGTCGACGCGGAGGTCGAGGCCGGCGGAGAGGTCAAGACTCATGCGTCCATCTCATCACGCGGCTCGAAGACGCAGAACTCGTTTCCCTCCGGGTCGGCCATCACGTGCCAGCCGATCTCGTCGTCCTTGGCCCGCAGCAGGGTCGCGCCGGCCGCCTCCATCACCCCCGGATCGGCGTACACGTCCCAGTGGATCCGGTTCTTCACCGTCTTCGGCTCGGGCACCCGTCCGAACGTGATCGCCTCGAACGGCATCCCGGGAACGTTCCGGATCCCCCACCAGTCCGGTGTGTCGTGGCTTTCGGGCTCGGTCGCGAACACCTCGGCCCACCAGCGGGCGATCTCCTCGGCGTCGGCCGCGTCGACCACCAGCTGGAAGAACCGGTAGTCCGGCGGGCTCTCGCGGAGGAAGGCGCAGAACTCGCCGCCGTCGGGGTCGCGCAGCACCGTCCACGGGAACCGGGACTCCCCTGCCGGCAGCACGAGCGAAGCACCGGCGTCGACGAGCTCCTGGATGGAGGCGGCATGCACGTCGATGTGGACGCGGTGCTTGACGGACTTCTCCTCGGGAACCCGGCAGATCGCGATCCCCTGCCCCTCGACGTCACCCACGACGGCCCCGTCCTCCTCGTCGGGCTCGAAGCGGAGTCCGAGCACGTCGGCGTAGAACCGGCCGATGTCGTGGCCGCCGGTGGTGTCGAGGCACAGCTCCTTCCAGCGGGCCCGTGCGGTCATCGGCGTCTCCTTCGGCTCGGGTTGGGTGGTTTCGATAGCGTGGCACACGTGAACGACACCAACCAGCAGGCCGCCGAGGCTGCACCCGCCGACCTCCCGACCAGCGCGTGGGCCTTCGGGCTCGCCACGATCGCAGGCAGCGACGAGGCCGCGGAGGGCGTCGTGCTCGACACGTGGTACCCGTCGCCCCGTCTGGGGGCCGGTGAGGACACCAGCGCTCCCGAGGAGCTGCTCGCGCTCGAGGGCGTCGACGAGGTACGCCGGGTGCGCCGGACCGTCGTGCGCACGGAGATCAAGGACCTCCAGTCCGCCCCGGAGGACACCCATGACGCGTGGCTGCGGCTGCACCTGCTCAGCGCCCGGCTGGTCGTCCCCCACAGCATCAACCTGGACGGCATCTTCGGCCAGCTCGCCAACGTGGTGTGGACCAACGCCGGCCCCTGCGCGGTGGACGGGTTCGAGGAGACCCGGCTGCGCCTCAAGGCCGCCGGCGTGCAGGTCAGCGTGTTCGGCGTGGACAAGTTCCCCCGGATGACCGACTACGTGCTACCCACCGGGGTCCGGATCGCCGACGCCGACCGGGTCCGCCTCGGAGCACACCTGGCCAGCGGCACCACCGTGATGCACGAGGGCTTCGTGAACTTCAACGCCGGCACGCTGGGCGCCTCCATGGTCGAGGGCCGGATCAGCGCCGGTGTCGTCGTCGGCGACGGGTCCGACGTGGGCGGTGGAGCCTCGATCATGGGAACCCTGTCCGGCGGCGGCAAGCAGGTCATCTCCATCGGCGAACGCTGCCTGGTCGGCGCCAACGCCGGGATCGGCATCTCGCTGGGCGACGACTGCGTCGTCGAGGCCGGCTGTTACGTGACCGCCGGGACCAAGGTGACCGTCAGCGACATGGACAACAAGCCGAAGGTGATCAAGGCCGGCCAGCTGTCGGGCGGCAGCAACATCTTGTTCCGGCGGAACTCGGTCACCGGCGCGGTCGAGGCGGTTGCCTGGCACGGCGAGGGTGTCGAGCTCAACGCCATCCTGCATGCCAACTGACCGGTCCACGACACACCGCGGCGCCGCCCGGCTGGTCCTGGTCGGGCTGATGGTGCTCGCCGTCGTCGCGGTCGCCGGCGTGCTCGTCTACCGCGGTGTCGGACCGTTGCCAGACCGCGAAGGCTGTCGCGCCGAGGTCGGCGGTGTGGTCGTGGAGCTCTCCACCGAGCAGGCCGAGAACGCGGCGACGATCGCGGCGATCGGCGTACGCCGGGGTCTGCCCGCGCGGGCGGTGTCGATCGCACTGGCCACCGCGTTCCAGGAGAGCAAGCTGGTCAACGTCGACCACGGGGACCGCGACTCGCTCGGCCTGTTCCAGCAGCGGCCGTCGCAGGGGTGGGGCACCGAGGAGCAGGTCCAGAACGTCTACTACGCGACCAACAAGTTCTACGACGAGCTGCAGAAGGTCGACGGCTACCAGGAGATGCGGATCACCGAGGCGGCCCAGGAAGTGCAGCGGTCGGGCTTTCCCGAGGCCTACGAGGACCACGCCGAGGACGCCCGCGCCATCGCCTCGGCGCTGACCGGCTACAGCCCGGCAGGCTTCACCTGCGTCGTGCGGCACTCCGACGAGCCGGCCGACGAGGAGATCGTGCGCAACGGGCTCACCCCGCGGGCGAACGCGGTGCGGCGAGACCTGGAGCGTGCCTTCGGCGACCTCGCGCTGGGTGGCTTCGCCCCGGGCGGCATCTCCACCGGCCACATGGAGGGCTCCGCGCACTACGACGGGCGTGCGCTTGACGTCTTCGTGCGCCCGGTCAACGAGGAGAACAACCGTCAGGGGTGGGCGATCGCGCAGTACCTCGTTGCCCACGCCGACCGGCTGTTCGTGGACCACGTGATCTTCGACGACCGGATCTGGAGCGCTGGCGCGCGGTCCGAGCGGGGCTGGCGCGACTACGACCCCGGGTCCCGGTCCGGCGATCAGGCGATCCTCGAGCACCGGGACCACGTGCACGTCGACGTGCTCTGACCGGCGTCGTGCACCGCCGATCGCCACCGATTCAGGACCAAACACCTGTCCGGGCGATGGAACACGTGGTTCATACGGGTCATTGACCCCGCCATTCGTCTGTACCACCATGATCAGGACAAAAGCATCCGGGGGGTTGCACGATGACTGCATCAGCAGTGTGGGGCAGGGCGGGGACATGAGCAGCGACTCGACGCTGTACACGATCGGGACGGCGCTCAACCGGGCCCGCGACAACCAGATCCCGGTGCAGATCCTCGTCGGGGGCGAGTGGATCTCCGGTGAGGTCGTTGCGGTGGACGGTTTCGGGGTCGTTCTCAGCTCCGAGGAGCAGGAGCACGCCGTGATCCGGATCGAAGCCGTGCACGCGGTCAAGATCGGCAGCCGCGCTCCGATCCGCACGCCGATCACGGCCGCGGCGATGCCGATGCCGGGTCCGCGGATGGCCTACGACTGACGCAGCCGCCGAGCGCCCTCGCGGACCCGCTCGTCGGTCGCGGTGAAGGCGATCCGGACGTGCTCGGCGCCGGCAGGACCGTAGAACTCACCGGGCGCCACGAGCACGCCGCGGTCCGCGAGCCAGGACACCGTGTCCCAGCACGACTCGCCGCGGGTGGCCCACAGGTACAACGACGCCTCGGAGTGGTCGATGCGGAACCCGGCCGCGGTCAACGCGTCCTTCAGGGCGGTACGGCGGGCCTCGTAGCGCGCGTGCTGCTCGGTGACGTGCACGTCGTCGTCGAGGGTCGCCGCCATCGCCGCCTGCACCGGGCCAGGCATCATCAGGCCGAGGTTCTTGCGGACCGCGAGCAGCTCACCGACCACGGCCGGGTCGCCGACCGCGAACGCGGCCCGGTAGCCGGCCAGGTTCGACCGCTTGGACAGGGAGTGCACCGCCACGATCCCGGTGTGGTCACCGTCGCAGACGTCCGGGTGCAGCACCGAGACCGGTTCCGTCTCCCAGGCACACTCGAGGTAGCACTCGTCGGAGACCAGGAGCGCGCCGCGCTCGCGGCACCAGGCCACCACCTTGCGCAGGTGGTCGACCGGCAGCACCTTCCCGGTGGGGTTGGACGGTGAGTTGATCCAGACCATCGCCACCCGCTCGGGACCCACCGCGGTCAGCGCGTCGGTCGCCAGCGTGCGCGCACCGGCCAGCTTCGCACCGACCTCGTAGGTGGGGTAGGCGAGCGCCGGGTAGACCACCAGGTCCCGCTCGCCGAGCCCCAGATGGGCCGGCATGGACGCGATCAGCTCCTTGGACCCGACCGTCGGCAGCACCGCGTCCAGCTGCAGGCCGGTGACCCCGAACCGCCGCGCCAGCCAGTCGATGCACGCCTGCCGGGTGTCGACCCGGCCGACGGTCATCGGGTAGCCGGGTGAGTCCGCGGCGTCGCGCAGCGCAGCCTGGGCCACCTGCGGCGTGGGGTCGACCGGCGTACCCACCGACAGGTCCACGATCCCGTCCGGGTGCATCCGGGCCCGCTCCGCGAACGGGATCAGGTGGTCCCAGGGGAAGTCCGGCAGTGCCCGGGAAACCCGACGCGCCGCCCACCCCGGTGTGGTGGGCGGCGCGGACGCGTGCGGCGTCGAGGTCACTCTTGGTTCTGCGGGGGAAGCGCCGCGATCAGCGGGTGGTCCTTGTCGATCACGCCGAGCTTCGCGGCTCCACCGGGGGACCCGAGATCGTCGAAGAAGTCGACGTTGGCGGTGTAGTAGTCCTTCCACTGCTCCGGGGTGTCGTCCTCGTAGAAGATCGCCTCCACGGGGCAGACCGGCTCGCAGGCACCGCAGTCGACGCACTCGTCCGGGTGGATGTAGAGCATCCGCGAACCCTCGTAGATGCAGTCGACCGGGCACTCGTCGACGCAGGCCCGGTCCTTCAGGTCTACGCAGGGCTGCGCGATGACGTACGTCACCTTGGTTCCTCCTCGGATGAAATGCTGCGTGTCGCGTACAGCCTAGTATCTCGCGCGGGACGGGCCGCTCCGCCCTCCGGTCCACCTGCTGAAAGAATCCTGCTCGTGAGCACACCTCCCGGCCTCGGTCCGCACTGCGTCGGCCAGCGGGTCGTGGTGCGCCGGGTGCTGCCCGGCGAGACCGGCCCGACCGGCGGCCCCGCGATGACCGACCTGCTCGGGGTCATGGAGTCGTGGCAGTCGGGGACGACCACGATCCGGGCGGAGTCCGGGACGGTCACCGCGATCCGGATCGGCGACATCGTCTCCGGCAAACCGGTCCCTCCCCGCCCCTCTGTGCAGCACCGGGTCCAACCAGAGGATGCCGAGCGGCGGGCAGTGGCGGGCTGGCCGCCGCTGACCAGCCGTCCCCTCGGCGAGTGGCTGCTGCGGGCCTCGGCCGGCTACAGCTCCCGGGCGAACTCGGTGCTGGCCGTCGGGGACCCCGGCACCGGGACAGCCGCGGCGCTGGACGAGGTGGCCTCGTTCTACGCAGCCGAGTCGTTGCCTCCACTGGCGCAGGTGGTCGTGGGCTCCGACGTACTCACCGACCTCGAGTCCGCCGGCTGGGTCCCGGCCCGCCCGCACGAGGCCGACACCGAGTTCCGGCTCGCGTCCGTCGCCCGGGCGCTGCGGGAGGTACGCCGCGTGGCCCCGGCCCACCTGTGGTCGGTGGAGACCGTGCCGACGGCGGGGCCGGACTGGCTCGCCGACGACGACCACGCCCGCGCGCACGGGCAGGCAGCCCTCGGCGTTCTCGAGGGACCACCGGACGTCGGGTTCACCGCGGTCCGCTCCGCGACGGACGGAGAGGTGATCGCCAAGGGCCGAGTGGCATCCGGCGACGGGGCCGGTGTCGACTGGGTCGGTGTGACCAACGTGTGGGTCTCCCCCACCCACCGCCGGCAGGGGCTCGCACTGACGGTGATGGGTGCACTGCTCGAGTGGGGCGCCGAACGCGGCGCGACGACCGCCTACCTGCAGACGCGGGCCGACAACCCGGGCGCGCTCGCGTTGTACGACCGGCTGGGGTTCGCCACCCACCACACCTACCGCTACCTGACGGTGGCCCGATGACGTGAGCCGGACCCGTCACAGGCAGCCGATGCGCGCCTCCGGGTCGGCCGGTCCCTCCCGGGTGAACGCGTTCAGCACCCAGCGGATCGCCTGCCGGTCGAGCGGGATCGTCAGGTGCTCGGCGAGGTCGACCGGGCACCGGTCCTGCAGGGTGATGTTCGTGCTGCGTCTGCCCGGCATGAGGAAGCCCGAGGTGTAGGGCACCACGACCTCGTCGAAGGTGGTGACCACCTGCGTGTAGTCGACCCGGCCCGGTGTCTCGTCCCCGTCGTTCAGCGCCGTCAGGAACTCCGAGCCGGCTTGCTGCTGGTCGCAGGCGACGCACCGGTCACCGAAGCCGAACGACCCCTGCACGGTTGTCCCGTGGTTGGACGGCGCCAGCCCGACGAGGTCCTCGACCACCGCTGCACCGCCGAGGTTCTTGATCCAGTAGCGGGGCATCATCCCGCCCTGGGAGTGCCCGACGACCTCGACCTTCGCGGCACCGGTCGCCTCGCGGACCCGGGCCACGAACCGACGGAGCTGCTCGGCGGACTCCGCGATCGGTCCGGTCGCCCGGTTGCCGTAGTCGACGGCGAACACGCAGAAGCCGGCTCGCTCCAGGCTGAAGGACAGCCGGTCCAGGAGCGAGCGCTGGTCCCCGAACGTCCCGTGCACGATCACCGCCGGGTAGGGCCGGCGAGCAGTGGGCGCACACTCCCAGTCGTTCGCGCCGACCGGGCTCAGCCCCAGCGTCGGATAGGGGTACGACGTGACCGCGGCCGCGGGGGCCGTGCTCGTGAACGCGACCACGGCGCTTGTGGCCACCAGCGAGGCGAGCAGGGAGAACCAGCGGGCGCGCAGCGAGAACCGGGTCATGTGCTGCTCAACGACCCGACGCGAACCGGGTTACGAGCAGACCACGGTGTCCGAGGGGGTGTAGGTGGTGTGCATGGTCTCGGTGCGGACCAGCTTCTGCTCGCCGGCTCTGCGGAAGTGGCGGAACACGTCGATGTCGAAGCCGCCGTACCCCTCGTTGGGGACGCACTCCTCACCGTCCAGGTGTCGGGTCTCGGGCTCGGTCAGGTTGTAGCGCTCGGAGACGCCGGCGGTGATGTCCCAGTAGTCGGTCGACCACATCCGCACGGTCATCGAGCCGGAGCTCGAGGGGGAGCTCGGCTCGATCCCGGCCTGGATCAGGACCCCGTAGGGCGTGTCGTTCTTGAACCGCAGGTCGATCAGCCCCCAGGCGACGGTGGCCTCACGCCCGATCGGGTACCGGTCGATGTAGAACGAGTGCGGCTTGTGCTCGACGTCCTCCAGGCCGGCGAAGAAGGCGGCGTTGAAGGCCGTCGTCGCCACTTGGGACACCCCGCCGCCGAAGTCCTCGCGGTAGACGCCGTCGCTGATGATGAAGCCCTTGGCGAAGCCGTTCTCCGCGGTCCGCTCCCCGACCGTCTCGTTGAGGCTGAACGTCTCCCCCGGCCTCAGCACGGTGCCGTTGATCAGCTCGGCCGCCCTGCCCAGGTTGGTGTTGCGGTAGTCGGCGTGCGGGAAGTAGGTGGTGAACTCGGAGACGACCTCGGTGATCGCGAGCTTGCGGGCGTCCTTGGCGGAGAAGTCGGGCCGGTCGACCTCGGTCTCCACTGCCAGGGTCCGCTCCTCGCCCTTCTGCGCGAGGAGGGTCAGGAACTCGCCGGTGATGTCCTCGGGGTCGAAGGTGACCCCCGGCTTGCCGCGGACCACCTGGGGCCGTCCGTCGACCAGCTTCACGGTCGCGTCCTCGGGCTGCAGCGCGACCGTCTTCATCGCCGGTTCGATCGCCTTCAGCAGCGCCCTCTCGTCCAGGACGGGGACCAGGTCACCGCCCTGGTTCGCCATCGAGAGCGCCGGGGCGTAGGCCGCCGGGCGCAGCACCACGTCCTCACCGCCCAGCTGGATGGTCACCGGCGCCGACATCGCCGGGTTGGCGAAGTCCTCCATCGCCGCGGCGACCTCGTCCTCGGTGATCTCCGGCTGCACCTCCTCGAACGGAAGCGGCACCACCTCGTCGGTGGTCAGGTAGGCGTCGACCACCGCCTGGGTGGCGGCGGCGCGGTCGATGGCGCTCCCCGTGCGTGGTTCCCGGGCATCGGCGCTCCCGCGCCGGAACCGGACCCCGCCGTCGCGGGCGGGCGTGTCGACCTTCTCGGCGAACGTGGCGATCTGCTCGTTCAGCTTGTCTCCGTCGACGGTGACCACGGGCTCGTGGTCGTCGCCGCCGGTGAAGAAGTCCCACATCCGGGCCGGACTCCAGCTGCGCCCCGCGCCGGCCTGCGCGACGGATTCGGCCGGGTCCACCGACAGGCCCGCGGCGACCGGGTCGATCCGGTGCCGCCGGCCGTCCGCGCTGACCACCACCGGCTGGTCGATGTCGATCTCGCGCGCCAGGACACGTTCGGCCGCGGCCGGCTCGAGCCCACCGATGTCGACGCCCGCGACCGTCGTACCCCTCGGCACCTTGTCGCTGGTGAACACGTAGCCGGCGACGTAGAGACCGCCGAACAGCACGACGAGGCCGACCAGCAGCCAGGTGACTACGCTGCGGTCGCGGTTCTTCTCACGGAAGGGCTGGTCACTCACAAGGGGGCATCCTAGGTGGCACCGGGCCCCGGACCCGAATGCTGCGCGCCGAGCGAGGCGACGCCGAGCACCACGATCACGAGGGCGGTCGCCATCAGCACGTAGCCCGGCAGGTCGCCGGCGATCACGTAGTCCCCCTCCGGCTGGCCCAGGATCGCCAGCCCGAACGCGACGACCCAGCCCAGCGCGAACGTGGCCGCCAGCCGGTGCTGGAGCTCGCGCATCGCCCACACGGCGCTGAAGGTGGCCAGCAGCCCGACCACCAGCCCGACCGGGACACCGAGCACCTCGGAGCGGTGCACGGCCACGGTGGCCACCGACACGGCCGCACCGACAAGCACCGCGACCGCGTGGAACAGGACCGTCACTCGAGACCGGCGAACAGGTCCGTCTCCAGCCCATCCTCGCCGGTCGGCCCGGCCACGCCCTTGGCGAGCCGGAAGAACTCGACACCCCAGACCTCGTTGCCGAGGTTGTTCGACAGCGCGAAGAACGGGCCGTCGACGGTGATCTGGGTGGCGTGTGCCTTCATCGCCCGCATCTTCGCCTCCGCGAACTCACCCGCGTCGACCCGGGCGGTCAGCTGGTCGTCGGGGGTGACGAACGGCGGCAGCGGCCCCTCCGGGTCCAACCCCTCGAACGCGGTCATGTCGCCCGCGGCGCGCAGCCGGCGCAGGCCCTCGCGCATCCGCGACTCCGACATGGCGCCCCAGTAGATCTTGGCGATGTCCCAGGCCTCGCCGAGGTCCTTGCGGTACGAGGAAGCGGCGGCCAGCGACGCGGCGTACGTAGCCACCCGGTGGGCCTGGATGTGGTCGGGGTGTCCGTAGCCGCCGAACTCGTCGTAGGTCACCATCACCTGCGGGCGCACCTCGCGGATCACCTCGACCAGGTGGCTGGACGCCTCGAGCAGGTCGGCGCGCCAGAACGTGCCCTCCTTGACCGCCTCGCCGGCCGTGGCGTGGCCGTCCTCGTGCCAGACCATCCCCGAGTCGCGGTAGCGGCCGGCGCCGCCGAGGAACCGGTGGTCGGTGACGCCGAGCTCCTTCATCGCGTGGGCGAGCTCGGTGATCCGGTGCTGCCCGAGCTGGTCGTCGCGGTCGGCGGCCAGGTGCTCCAGCTCCGGGACGAGCACCTCCCCCTCCTCGCCGAGTGTGCACGTCACGAGCGTGACCTGGGTGCCGCGGGCGACGTACTTCGCCATCGTGGCGCCCTGGCCGATCGACTCGTCATCGGGGTGCGCGTGCACCAGCAGCATCCGTTGGTCCATGGGGCCACAATAGGGTGCCCGCTCAGTCCCTCGGAAAGTGGTTTTTGATCCGTCGGGGCGCGTCCGGCAGGTCCGGGGGCGGTACGACGGGCGGGGTGGCTGCCGCGGGCCCGGTGTCCTCGACGTCGAGCCACCCGTCGTACTCCTCCACGAGCAGCTCGAGCAGGGGTTCCGGGGCGTCGGTCAGCACCGCCCAGGGGTGGTCCTCGTCGTCGTCCTCGCCGGCGAAGCGTTCCCGGTCCAGGTGCGCCTCGAATCCGGCGGTGACGAGCCGGCCGACCGCCGCCATCGCGTCGTCCTCGTCGTAGAAGACCGCCCGCAGCCTCATCACAGCTCCTTCTCGATCGACGGGATCCGGGTGACCAGGTCGGCCAGGTATCGCTCGGTCCGCTCCGGCTCGCCGACGGCCGCGAGGTTGCGCATCCCCTCGTCGCCCCGGGCGATCGCGGTGCGGATCCCGTCGACCGCCAGCCGGGCGCGGACCGGGACCGCGTGCAGGATGTCCCGGGCGCTGGGTCCGCCGTAGGCATCCGCGATCACCCGTAGCCGACACGCGGCATGCGCGGCGTCGAGAGGCCGGTACAGCGGGACGCCGTTCCACGCCAGGTGGGCGAGCTCGAGCAGCCGGGTCGAGGGACCGGCCAGGTCCCAGTCGAAGACACCCTCGAGCCGGTCGCCGGCGAAGCAGACGTTGTACGGCGCGAGGTCGTTGTGCGCGACGGTGTCCGGGTGCTCGACGCCGAAGAACCGCCAGGGACCCGCGTCGTCGAAGTCGGCGACCGCGGCGTGGAAGGTCCGCGTCCAGTCGGCCAGGGAGCCGAGCTGCGCGTCGCTGAGCAGGTCGCTGTCGACGTCGACGACCCGCCCGGGCAGGAACGTGAGGACCTCACGATCCCGCTCGTCGATGCCCAGGACCGTTGGCACACAGGGAACCTGGTGCTTCGCGAGGTGATGGAGCAGGGCATGCACCGACGAGGTCCAGGGGCCGGTCGGGCGGCGTACGGTCCGGCCGATCCGCACCGCACCGCCGACGTTCCCGCCCAGGAGCCGGTCGCCGTCGAGGAGCAGGCCGCGGAGCTCGGCCAGGAACGGCCGGTCGGCCGCGAGCCAGGCGACGTCGTCGAGCTGCTCCGGCGCGAGCCAGCGGACCGCATCGTGCTCGTGCGGCACCGGCTCGCCGTCGGTGATCCGGGCCAGCGCCACCCGCAGCGTGTAGCCGTCGGAGACCGGCACCTCGCCCGAGAGATGGCCGGTGACGGCGATCCGGCAGCCGAGCTCCTCACCGATCTCCCGGACCACCGCGCTCTCCGCGTCCTCACCCGGCTCGACCTTGCCGCCGGGGAGCTCCCAGCCACCGGCGGCCTGCGGCGGGTGGGTACGCCGGGCGGCCAGGACACGGCCGTCGCGGATGATCGCCGCACCCATCACCAGCACCGCCACGCCGTCCCCCTTCCGTGCACCGCGTCGTTCGCGCGAGACTCTGGGCCAGTTCCCGGGTCAGTCCTCCGGGTCAATCTAGTGGGAGGAGCCACGTGGCGGACGTCGCAGGAGTCCACCTGTTCCGCACCGGCGAGCGGGTCGACGAGGTGTCGGCGCTGCTCTCGCGGCTGGGCGGCGGTGTCGGCCTCGAGGGAGTCCTCGCTGACCTCAACCGGTCCGCGACGGTGACCCGCGTCCCGGGCCGGGCGCCGGTGTGGGGGTTCGCCTGGGACGCCGAGGACAGCCGCAGCGTCCGCTGGTTCCCGCAAGGCATCACCACCTCGGCGGACCAGGGCGACGCGGAGACCGTGGCCGGTCGTGCGGTGGTGTGCACCAGCTGGTACTCCCAGGACGTCAAGGGCCTGAACAAGGGTGCCCGGGTGACCTTCGTCGACGTCACCGACCGCGGCGCGCCGCGCTACCGGCACGTGCTGCTGGTCGAGCCGGTGCCGACCCCGGCCGGTGTCGAGCTCCGCCCGGTGCGCGTGCACGCCGGCGGGCTGGTGTGGCATGGCGACTACCTCCACGTCGCCGGGACCGCGCGCGGCATCTACTCGTTCCGGCTCGACGACATCGTCCGAGTGCCCACGACCGGCGACCGGTCCTCGCTGGCGCTGCACCCCGACGGCTCGCTCGACGGCTTCGGCTACAAGTACCTCCTGCCGGTGCGGTTCACCTACGACGCACGCGCGGACGACGGGTTCGAGCGGCTGCGGTACTCCTTCCTGTCCCTGGACCGGAGCACCTCCCCGCACCAGCTGGTCGCCGGTGAGTACGGCCGCCGGTCGATGACCACGCGGCTGGTCCGCTACGAGATCGACCCGGAGACGTCGCTGCTGCGCACCTCCGACGGGCTCGCCCGGCCGCTGCTGCTCTCCTCCGACGGAGTGCCCGGCATGCAGGGTGCCGCGGTCGTGCACGGCACCTACTACGTCACGACGAGCTCGGGTCGCTACGGCTACGGCAGCCTGTACGTCGGCCAGCCCGGCGCGTTCACGCGGCACGCGAAGGTGCTGCCGATCGGTCCGGAGGACATCACCTACTGGCCGTCGCGGGACGAGCTCTGGTCGCTGACCGAGTACCCGGCCCGCCGCTACGTCTTCGTGATGGACCGGGCCGAGTTCGCCTGACCGCGCGTGCCGGTCAGGACCGCGGTGCCCGGGCCAGCTGCCGGGACTGCGCCACCAGGCGCCCGGCCGAGTCCCACACCTCGGCGTCCTCCTCGAGGAAGCCGCCGGCGAAGTTGCGGGTCGAGTGCACCACCCGCAGCCATCCCGGCGCCGGCTTGCAACGGATGTGCGCGGTGAGCTCGAGGGTGGGCGCCCAGCCCGGGAGACCGAGGTCGAAGGTCACCGGCGGCAGGGCGTCGACGGCGAACAGGAGCATCAGCGGATCGGGCTCCCGGCCGTCGGCCAGCCGCAGCCAACCCTGGATCAGGCCGCGCCCGGACGGCTCGCCGACCGCCCAGCCCACGCAGGACGGGTCGAAGCGCAGGTCGAACCGGTCGAGCAGCGGCGCGCTGTTCTTGAAGCCGTCGGGTGCCAGATCCGTTCCCACACACTCCTCGAGGGGCGGCAGGTCGGGGGGCGTGGCGGTGGTGTGCACGTCAGGAGGAAGCAGGTCGAGGTCGCCGTACGTCGCCAGCGCCCGCAGCCGTTCGACGGGGCGGCCGTCCTCCTCCTCCTGGAACATCGACACCGACCCGGTCGACATCGTTCGTCCCCGCCGGACCGTCTCGGTCCGCAGGCCGGCCGGACCGCTGCGGGCCGCGGACAGGTAGTAGGCGCTGATCGAGAGCGGGTCGGGATGCCCGTCGGCCGAGAAGCCGTGGCTGAGCGCGTTGCCGGCCACAGCGAGCAGCAGGCCGCCGTTGATGCCGGCGCCCACCTGCCATCCAGGGTCGAGGTGGCCGTCGTAGACGCCGGTCTCGTCCGGGCGCTTACCGACGGCGATGCCGCGGTCGAACTCGGAGGCGGTCAGCTCGTCACTGTGCTCGATCGTGCTCACGGCAGCGACCCTAGCGGGAGCGGCCGGTGTCCGGGACGTCAGTCCATGGGCAGGCGCTGTGCCGGGATCCGGGCCTTCTGGGCGACCATGTGGATGGTGACGTAGTGACCGGAGTCGCTGTTGCGCGTCGCGGCCTCGAACTCCACGTGCTCGTGGTCGACGACCAGCGTGTGGGCCTCCCAGAACGGGTAGCGGACCCGGTCGTGCCAGAGCTGCTCGAGATGTGCGGCGATGTCCTGCTCGGAGTAGTGCGGCTTGAACCGGCACAACCCGATGACGAGCCGGTCCGGGTCGTCGGTGTGCTCCACCTCGACCTCCTCGAAGATGCCGCTGTCCATCAACAGGTCACGGAGCCTCTGCTCCATGGTCGCCACGTCGGTCGTCGAACCGGGGTAGGCGTTGCCCTGCACCGCGGTGCGCAAGGTGTGGAACTGCATCAGGTTCATAGCGGAATGATGGCGGCTCCGCGCTCGAGAGCGACGCCCCTGGGGGTAAAAGTCTCCGCATTTATCGCCCAAACCGGACGAACATCCGATATCGCCGGTCAAATTATTCTCCGGCGTTCACGACACAACGGGCAAATCGCTCGCCTACCATCGTGAACAGTGATCGCGAAGGGGGCGTAGGTCATGGATGGAGCGACCCGAGGCGT
>JAICRS010000197.1 GCA_025966335.1 Nocardioidaceae bacterium | reverse complement strand
TCGGCTGCACCTCGCGCAGGTTCTGCGGCACGGTCTCGATCGACTCGGCGAAGTTGACCTGGGTCGCCGCGGCGGCGTTGAACCAAGTGGTGAAGATCCGTTCCGCGACGTGGCTGAGCGGCAGGTAGGACAGCAGCAGGTCGTCGGGCCCGGGTGGCGGGTCGGTGAACGCGCCCTCCTCGACCAGCACCCGGATCGCGAACTCGACGTTGTCGACCGAGAGCATCACGCCCTTCGGTGGGCCGGTGGTGCCGGAGGTGTAGATCAGGGTGGCGATGTCGTCGCCGCGTGCCTCGGCGATCCGCCGGTCGACGCCCTCGGAGTCCTGGTCACGGTGTGCGCGGCCGCGGTCGACGAACTCCTCCCACGACATCAGCGCGGGATGGTCGTAGCGGCCGCGGATGCCGCGCGGCTCCAGGTAGACGACGCGTTCCAGGTCGGGGCACTCGTCGATCACCGACAGCGCCTTGTCGACCTGCTCCTGGTCCTCGGCGACGAGCACCTTCGCGCCCGAGTTCGACAGCAGGTAGGACACCTCGGCCGCCGGGTTCGTCGGGTAGATGCCGACCGAGGAGGCGCGTACGGCGAGCGCCCCCATGTCCGCGAGGAGCCATTCCGGCCGGTTCTCCGAGTGGATCGCGACCCGGTCCCCGGCCTCGACACCGAGGTCGAGCAGCGCGTGCGCGACGAGCTGCACCTGCTCCCAGTAGCCGGCCCAGGTGATCTCCTGCCACACGCCGAGATCCTTGTGTCGCATGGCGACCCGGGTCGGGATCTCCTCGGCGTGTGCGCGGATCCGGGTCACCGGCGTGGTCGTGTCGGTCCGGTCGCTCATGCGGTCACCTGCTCGCCGAGGTAGGCGCGGACCACGTCCGGGTGGCGCTGCACCTCGTCCGGGGTGCCGGTGGTGATCGGGGTGCCGAAGTCGAGCACCATCACCCGGTCCGCGAGGTCCATCACCAGGCCCATGTCGTGCTCGACCATGATCATCGGGATGTCGAGCTCGTCGCGGATGTCGAGGATGTAGCGGGCGGTGTCCTCGGTCTCCTCCAGGTTCATCCCCGCAACGGGCTCGTCGAGCAGGAGCAGCTTCGGCTCCATGGCAAGGGCCCTGCCCAGCTCGACCCGCTTCTGCACGCCGTACGGCAGCAACCCGACCGGCAGCGACCGCCACTGCTCGATCTCGAGGAAGTCGACGATCTCCTCGACGAACCTGCGGTGGGCGACCTCCTCCTTCTTGGCACGGCCGATCCAGGCGAAGGCGGCAACGGCGCCGTACTTGATGTGCTGGTGGCGGCCGAGCATCAGGTTGTCGAGGACGGTCAGGTGCTCGAACAGGGCGATGTTCTGGAACGTGCGGGCCAGGCCCATCGCGGCGATGTCGTAGGGCTTCTTGCCGAGGACACTCTGGCCGAGGAACTCGGCGGTGCCCTGCTGCGGGCGGTAGACGCCGGAGAGCACGTTGAAGGTGGAGGTCTTGCCGGCGCCGTTCGGGCCGATGATCGCGAACAGCTCGCCGGGCATGACGTCGAAGGAGACGCCGTCGATGGCGGTGACCCCGGCGAAGGAGAGCCGGACGTCGCGCAGCCGGGCGATGGGCTCGGGTGGCGTGGTCATGCCGACCACCGCTTCTTGCGCCGGTAGTGCTTGATCTCGGTGAACGACTTGCGTCCGTCCTCACCGGGGTGCAGGCCGAGGTAGAACTCGCGGACGTCGTCGTCCTTGAGCAGGGCCTCGGCCGGCTTGTCCATGACGATGCGCCCGGTCTCCATCACGTAGCCGTGGCTGGCGATCGACAACGCCATGGTGGCGTTCTGCTCGACGAGGAGTACGCCGGTGCCGGCCTCGTTGATCGCGACGATCACGTCGCGGATCTGGTCGACGAGCAGCGGCGCCAACCCGAGACTGGGCTCGTCGAGGAGCAGGTAGCGAGGGTTCGACATCATCGCCCGGCCCATGGCGAGCATCTGCTGCTCGCCGCCGGAGAGGAACCCGGCGGTCATCCCACGCCGGTCGGCGAGGACCGGGAACAGCTCGAAGACCCGCTCGATGTTCTCCTTCGCCTGTGCCCGGGCGGTGTGCGCACCGACCTTGAGGTTGTCCTCGACGCTCATCTCGACGAAGACCCGGCGCCCTTCCTGGACCTGCCGGACACCGAACCCGACGATGCGTTCCGGCTTCGCACGGGTCAACGGTTTGTCGTCGAGCGTGACGGTGCCCTTGGTGATCTCGGCGTCGTGGATCTTCAGCAGCCCGGTCATCGCCCGGATCAGCGTGGTCTTGCCGGCGCCGTTGGACCCGAGCAGGGCAACGATCTTCCCGTCGGGCACGGAAAGGCTGACGCCGCGCAGCGCGAGGACGACATCGTCGTAGACGACCTCGAGGTTCCGTGCACTGAGCATCCGGCTCCCGCCCCCATGTGTGAGGGATAGCCACTCATGTGAGCGGCATCACACACCAAGTGTCGCTAAGAGTCGTGTTCCTGTCCGGACATGTCAAGGATGTTGCCCAAGTCGTTGCACGGGTGTCGCCGCCGCCGGTGGCGCGTCAGTCCGCCGCCTGCGCTGGTCCGGCCGGCGGCTTTCGTGCGACGTAGACGGTGTTGGTCGACTCGCCGCCGGTGAGCGGGTTGTCGAAGGCGACGACATGGGCGACCCAGGAGGCGAACACCTCATCGAGCGCGGCGCCGAACTCCTCGTCCGGCGGGTCGTCGGACCAGAGGGCGAAGACGCCCTCGGGGTGGAGCAGTCGCTCGACCCGGCGCAGGCCCTCAGGGGTGTAGAAGGCGGAGTGGCTGCGGTGCAGGACATGCCGGGGTGTGTGGTCGATGTCGAGGAGGATCGCGTGCAGCCGCTCGGGTGTCTCCGGGCCGAACCCGTCACCGGCGACCATCGCGAAGAAGTCGCCGTTCACCAGGCGACACCGGGGATCCGAGGTCAGCCCCGCCACGTCCGGCAGCAGCTGTCGGCGGTGCCAGTCGATCACCTCGGGGATCGTCTCGACGACGGCGAGCGACCGGACCCGTTCGTCCTCGAGGACCGTCGCCGCGGTGTAGCCGAGGCCGAGGCCGCCGACGACCACGTCCAGCTCCGAGCCGGCCAGCCCTGCCAGCTCGGAGCCGGTCAGCTCCGCCAGGCCGAGCCGGGCGAGCTCGACCTCGGCGACGGTGAACAGGCTCGACATCAGGTACTCGTCGTCCAGCTTGACCTCGTAGACGTCCACGTCCAGCGTCGGCTCCCGCCGCCGGCGCAGGCTCACCTCGCCGATCGAGGTCTGCTTCCAGTCGAGCTCCTCGAAGCGCGGTCGGCGGGCCTCAGGCGGAGTCACGGGTGCGCCTCTCCGCGCCCGCAGGGGCGAGGTGCTGCCGCGCCCGGGCGACCAGGTCGCGCGGGTCGTCGGCGCGGAAGCTGATCGCGGCGATCACCTGGTCCCCCTTGTGTGTGGTGACGGTCATCGGCTCGTGCAGCACCGCGTGCACATTCACCTGTCCGGACACGCCGACCTGGAGGTCGGTGCCGTTCTCGATCTCGCGCGGCTGGAGCGTCCAGACAGTGGAGGGCAGGTCGCGGCGTTGCGGGACGATGGTCGCGATCGCTTCCCAAGGGATGGGGATGTCGACCGATGCGCTGTACCGCACCCGGATTGCGGACTCGCTGAGAAGGTGTGGGTAGACACGCAGGCTGGCGAGCAGGCCTACCATCCAGACCACACCCCAGACGCCCAGGACCAGGAGGGTGATCCGGACCGTGTCCCAGGGGATCAGCACGTGCACCAGGGGGATCTCGGCGGCGGACGCGAAGATCCACAGCCACATCACCGGCGTCACGTCGCGTGCGTACCCGAACGGCTCGAGGTCGGGGCCGGGAATGTGGGGCCGGCGGGTGATCCACCGGAACAGGCTGCGGTAGAGGCGGATCTCGAAGACGACTGCATGGCGGACGAGCCGCCAGAGGGTTCGCACGTTGAGATCAGGCATGGGCTTCCTCGGGCTGCTTCGGGGGCTGGTCGGTGTCTGCGGCCTTGTCGGCTTGCAAGCGTTCTCGGAGCCGGTCGAGGACCTCGCCGAGGCCGTCGACGAAGCAGTCGAACCGTGCCTCGGGCATGCCCGCGAAGAGCAGGTCGGCGAACTCCTGCTGGCCTTCGCCGAGCGCCCGGGCGGTGGCCGCGCCGTGCTCGGTGAACGAGACCAGCGTCGCGCGCCGGTCGGTCGGATGTGGTTCGCGGGTGACGAAGCCGGTCGCGACGAGTGCGTCGACCAACCCGGTGATGTTGCGAGCGCTCACGTCGAGCGCGTCGGCGAGGACCCGCTGCGTGCTCGGGCCCCGCTGCGCCAGCTCCCACAGCAGGTGCGCGCGGGCTGTGGTCAGACCGTCGCGCGCCAGGCTCTGCGTCATGTCGTCGTTCACGAGCAGCGACAGCTCGAGCACCTGGCCGAGCGCGGTGGCGTACTTCTTGTTCGTCATGTAGTGATGATACTTCACAATGAGGCGTCATCACAAAAACGATCCGCGGTCACAATCGCACACCTGTGCCCAAGCTGCACGTGTTCCGGGCGCGGGCCGTGCTACTCCAGCACATATGTTCTGCATCGGCTCGCGGAAACCGCACTTGGAGCGGACTAGAGTGCAGAATCCCGTCGAACGAGGTGTGACATGAACGCGCACGATGACCGGATCGCCGCCTTCCACCGGTTGCACTCCTCGGGGTGCTTCGTGATGCCGAACCCATGGGACGCGGGGAGCGCACGGGCCCTGGAGCAGCTGGGCTTCCCGGCGTTGGCGACGACGAGCGCCGGGTTGGCCTGGACCTTCGGCTGCGCCGACAACCAGGTCACGCTCGACCAGGCGCTCGAGCACCTGCGGAAGGTCGCCGATGCGGTGAGCGTGCCGGTGAACGCCGACTTCGAGGGCGGGTTCGCGGTGGACCCGCAAGAGGTCGCAGCGAACGTGAAGCTGGCCGCGGGCACGGGGATCGCCGGGCTGTCGATCGAGGACTCCTCGGGCAACGAGGCGGATCCGCTCTTCGCGCTCGACCTGGCCGTGGACCGCATCCGCGCCGCGCGACAGGCGATCGACGAGACAGGCACAGGCATCATCCTCACCGGTCGCTCCGAGGGCTTCGTGTGCGGGCGTCCCGACATCGACGAGACGATCCGGAGACTCCGTGCGTACGCCGAAGCGGGTGCCGACTGTCTCTACGCGCCGCGGATCGAATCGGTCGAGCACATCGCCGCGATCGTCTCGGCGGTTTCGCCGAAGCCGGTGAACCTCCTGATCAACGCTCCGTTCATGACCGTCGGGCAGGCGGCGGAGCTGGGCGTACGCCGGATCAGCGTGGGTGGCACTCTCGCGCGCACGGCATGGGGTGGGTTCCTCGAGGCCGCGCGGGAGATCGCCGACGCGGGGACGTTCACCCGGTTCGAGGGCCTCCCGAACGTGGATGCACTTCTGGGCTGATGAACTGGAAACACTTGCAGGACAACGGACTTCGGCGTCTCGGCGAGAACGAATCGACCTGGATCACTCCAAACCCGGAGGTGTCGTAGCGGCATCTGCAATTTAGCCCCCAAGTTTTTGCCGTCTTTCGTTCACAGAACTGTCCGTAAGGGTGTCGACTGGCCGGAACCCGCTCGACGGGGGCGGGG
>JAICRS010000005.1 GCA_025966335.1 Nocardioidaceae bacterium | reverse complement strand
CTGATCGTCTCGCCCGGCTACACCGACCCGATCAAGTTCGAGGACGGCAATCCGTACGGCGTCAGCCACGTCACCGGTCCGACCAACGACGAGGAGCTCGGCAAGGCCGAGTACAACGCCCTGGACCACATGGCCGAGCGCGCCGTCCACGTCGCCCGGCTGCTGAAGGTCGGTGAGAAGGAGGCTTGAGCCGTCTCAGCTCTCAACTGGACCACTGACCCGGTCGACCTGCCCGGCGTGGCGCCCGCCGACCCGCCGACGGAGCTGGTTCCCGGTGTGCTGTGGCACGGCGGTTGCCCGGTCGACTTCGGGTGGGTCCGCGATGCCGGGATCGACGTCATCGTGGACCTCGCGGACCCGGACGCCTACCCACTGCCGAGGAGATCGCGGACCTGACCTACCTCAAGTGTCCGTTGGCCGATGACGACAGCGCGGTGCCCGACCCCGCGGTCACCGTGCGCCTTGCGACCTTCGTGTCGGGACTGCTGGACGAGGGACGTCGGACCCTCGTCCACTGCACGCTCGGGCGCAACCGCTCCGGGCTGATCACCGGTCCTTGACCGGATCGCCGACCTGAGCGGGGTCGCCTTCCGGCTCTGGGACAGCCGCCGTCATGGCCTCGACCTCGACTGGGTCCACGGCAGTGGTGGTGCGACTGCGGCGGTCGGCGTGACACTCGGTGTCGGCGGGATCAGGGTGAGCGTCATCAGGCCTCCGGCAAGAACAGGGACCACCAAACGACGTCACGGGCTGGGGCCTTGACCGGGTTGGGAGCGCGGAATTATCACGCCCGGTGCCGGTATGCCGAGAAAGTGCTCGACATTTTGGTCGGGCACAGCGTTGTGGTGGGCGATGACCCGGGTGGACCGTAGGGGAGTCCATTCAGTTCTCGGAGGAAGCCATGAACAAACCTCTCATCGCCGCCCTGGCGCTCGCTCTTCCGCTCGGCCTCGTCGCTGCGCCCGCTCAGGCCGACGACGACCACGACGACGACCACCCTCGTCCGAGCAGCTACGTGCTCGACGGCGACCCGACTGACGAGTTCGGCTCGAAGTTCGAGGGGATCGGGGTCACCCGCTCGCAGAAGACCTTCTACGTCAGCGAGGTCACCGGGGGAGAGATCCACCGCGGCGATGTCCGAACGGGCGAGACCGAGGTGTGGAAGGACGAGGGTGCGGACGGACGGACGACCGCCCGCGGCATCACCACCGACCGGCAGGGCCGGGTCTACATCGCGGGGGGCCCGAACGGCATCGGCAACGACCAGCCCGACCTGTGGGTCTACTCGCGGCACGGTGAGCTGCTCGCCGCGATCCAGCTGGACGTCGACGACGCCTTCCTCAACGACGTCGCGATCGGGCCGGACGGCGCGGCGTACTTCACCAACTCGAACGAACCGCAGATCTTCCGGGTCGCGAAGGAGCACGGCACGTGGTCGGCCACCCTCTGGGCCGACGCCGGCGACACCATCGACGTGGAGATCAAGTCCGGGGAGATCTTCAACCTCGGCGGCATCGTGGTCTCGCCCGGCCGCGGCGCGCTCATCGTCGCGCAGGGCAACACCGGCCAGCTGTGGCGCTTCGACCTCCGCACCACCGAGGCGACCCCGATCGACATCGGCGAAGCGGACCTCACGAACGCCGACGGGCTGGTCCTGCGCGGCCACACCCTGTGGGTGGTCCGCAACTTCGCCCACGTCCTCACCACGATGCGGATCAGCCACCGCACCTCCGTCGCAAGGCTCATCTCGGAGCGGATGACCGATCCGGACCGGGTGTTCACCACCGCGAAGATCGCCCGGGGCAGACTTCTCCTCGTGGACAGCAAGTTCGATGAGCAGGTTGCGGAGCCGCCCTACGAGGTCGTCGCCATGAAGCTGCGCCCGTGACGATGCGCGGGGCCGCCACCCTGTTCGCCGGTGTGACCTCCCTCGCGCTGGTCGCGGGATGCTCGAGTGCTGAGCCTCCCGCGACCGAACCGGCCGCCGAGACGTCGGCACCGGTGCCGTCGCCGACCGCGTCGGGTCCCGCTGCACCGTCCGGGTCCACGGCGCCGGCCGAACCGCAGAAGACCACGAGGAGCAGCGTGCCGGACCCGCTCGCCGACGTCGAGCAGGCCGAGCTCGACCGCCGGCTCATCGACGCCGCCTGGGCCAACGACCTGGACCGGGCACGCCGGCTGATCCGGGCCGGCGCCGACGTCAACGCCAAGGACGAGACCGAGCAGAGTGCCTACCTGATCTCGACCAGTGAGGGTTACCTCGACCTGCTCGAGCTCACCCTCCGGCACGGGGCCGACGTCGACTCCAAGGACAGCTTCAACGGCACCGGGCTGATCCGGGCCGCCGACCGTGGCCACGCCGACATCGTCGGCCGCCTGGTGCAGGCCGGCATCGAGATCGACCACGTCAACAACCTCGGCTGGACCGCGCTGCACGAGGCGATCGTGCTCGGCGACGGCAGCCAGCGGTACGTCGACACGGTGCGCGTGCTCGTCGCGGCGGGGGCCGACGTCACGTTGCCCTCCCAGCGCGACGACGTCACTCCGTTGGCACACGCGGTGTCGCGTGGCTACGACCCGATCGCGACCACCCTGCGGCGCGCCATCCGCCAGGACGAGCGCCGGCAGGGCCGGGGGGACCGTGCCACGGCGAACCAGCGGCTGCTCGAGGCCGCCGCCTCCGGTGACCCGGACCAGGTGGCCCTGGCGCTGCGGGCAGGGGCGCGGATCGAGACCCGTGACTCCCACCGGCGTACTCCGCTGCTGCTGGCCGTCACCCACGACCGGGTGGACGTCGCGCGGATCCTGGTCGCGCTGGGGGCCGATCCGGACGCCCTCGACGACCGGCACGACACCCCGTGGCTGGTCACCGGGGTCACCGGCAGTGTCCCGATGCTCGAGGCGCTGCTGCCGGCCGAGCCGGACCTGACGATCCTCAACCGCTACGGCGGCACCTCGGTGATCCCGGCGAGCGAGCGGGGGCACGTCGGCTACGTCCGCCGGGTGGTGCGGACCGGCATCGACGTGAACCACGTGAACGACCTCGGCTGGACCGCGATGCTGGAGGCGGTGATTCTCGGTGACGGATCGCGTCCCTACCAGCAGATCGTCCGGATCCTGCTCGACGCCGGGGCGGATCCCTCCCTCGCGGACGAGAACGGAGTGACCCCGTTGCAGCACGCACAGACGAGCGGGCAGCGCGAGGTCGCCCGCATCCTTCGCAGCCACGGGACGGGCTGACCGCACGCTGCGCTCTGTTACCGAAGTGTGGATCGAGCGAGCAGCTCACGTTGCCCGGGTGTTGTCGTCCCGCGCCTAGCGTTGACTGCTGAACAGCCGATCGGGGAGACAGATCCGGCGACGGCGCGCCCGGTACGCGTCCTCACCGGAGAGCTCGGCGGGGCCGTCCAGGGCGGGAGGCGGCCCCGCCGAGCACGTCCCCGCAGCGACCGTGGAGGTGACCGGCCGATGGTGATGTCACTGCGCACCGCGCGCGCCCGAGCGGCCGCCGTCACCGTGCTGCTGCTCGGCGCCTGCTTCGCCGTGCAGATCCCACGGCTCACCGGCGTCGCCCCCTATCTCGGCGTTCTCGTCGGGGCCGGCGTCGCGGCGGGGGTCTTCGCCGCGGTCCGGCTGTGGTTCGGCGGGCACATGGAGGGACGCGTCCTCGCCCTCACGCTCGCCCTGGCCGGCCTGGTCGGACACGGCCTCAACTACGCGGCCGGACTGCCGGGGGCCACCGCCCTGGAGGGAAACGTGAGCGGAGCGAGCATGCTCGCGATCCCGCTCGAGCTGGCCACCGTCGTACTCCTGGTGCTCGACGCGGCGCGTCGCCCGGCGCTGCCGGCACGGAGGCACCCCTATGCTCTATGAAATGTCGCACCGGGTGCTGCTTGTCGAGGACGACGAGGGAATCGCCGTCCCGTTGGTCCGCACGTTGGGTCGTGAGGGCTACACGGTCGAGCACCTGGACCACGGTGTGCCGGCGGTGGACCGCGTCGGCGTGGGCGACATCGACCTGCTGATCCTGGACCTCGGCCTGCCCGACATCGACGGCCTCGAGGTGTGCCGACGGGTCCGCGCCGGCGGCTCGGACTGCGGCATCCTGATCCTCACCGCCCGCGGCGGTGAGCTGGACCGCGTGGTCGGGCTCGACGTGGGCGCCGACGACTACATGGCCAAGCCGTTCGGGCTCGCGGAGCTCCTGGCCCGGACCCGGGCGCTCCTGCGCCGACGGCCCGCAGCACCATCCGGTGACGAAGCCGGCCCGGAAGCCGAGCCCGGGCTGCGGATCGACGTCCAGTCGCGCCGCGTGTGGTCACGCGGACGGGAGGTCCCCCTGACGTCCAAGGAGTTCGACGTCCTGGCCCTGCTCTGCGAGGAGCGTGGCACCGTCGTGACCCGGGAACGGCTGATGGACGAGGTCTGGGACACCAACTGGTACGGCTCCACCAAGACCCTCGACGTCACCGTGGGCCGGCTGCGGCAGAAGCTCGAGGAAGCCGGATCCCCGGGTGCCGTGGTCACCGTCCGTGGCGTCGGGTTCCGGCTCGAGGACGACCCCGTCGATGCGTGACCGCCTCGTCGCGGGCTTCGTGGGACTGGCCGTGGTCTGCATCGTGGTGTTCGCGATCTCCCGTGTGGTCACCGTCCTCCAGGTAGTGCCGCAGACCTTGCAGAGCGACCTGGACCGCTCGACCGCACTCGTCGCGGCGGTGCTGTCCGACCGCGAGGCCCACGCGGAGCCGGTGACCGCGCAGGTGCTGGCCGAGCTGGTCGAGGAACGCGAGCACCTCACCTACCGCCCCGTCGACGGCGATCGGCTGGACGCCGGCGACGCCGTCGACCCCGAGCTGGACAACCTGGTCGCGGTGCACCCGGTCATCGGCGGCGGCGAAGTCACCATGACGCTGTCCGGGGAGGCGATCGACGACGCGGTCGCCACCCGGCTCCTCCCGCTCGCCACCGTCGGGATCGCGCTGATCGTGCTGGCCGCGGTCGTCGGCTACCTGCTCGCGCGCCGGCTCTCCCGACCGTTCCGCGAGCTGGCCGGCGTCGCCGACGAGTTCGCCCGCGGGCGCTTCGACGTCGACGTCCCGCACTACGCGATCCCCGAGGCCGAGGAGATCGGCACCGCGCTGCGCGAGGCGGCCGCGGAGGTCAAGCAGCTCGTCCGAAGGGAGCGCGAGTTCGCCGCGAACGCCGCTCACCAGCTCCGCACGCCGATCACCGCCCTGCGCCTGGACCTCGAGGACCTCACCATGTGGCCGGAGACACCAGCGCCGGTGGCCGGGCAGCTCGACCGGGCGATCGCCGAGGTGGACCGGCTCAGCACCACCGTCAACGACCTGCTCGACCTCGCGCGCGGCCAGCGGCTGAGCGCGGCCGTCGACATCGACCTGTGCGCGCTCACCGCCGACACCGTCGAGCGGTGGCGGCCGCTGGCGGCCGCCACGTCCCGGACGATCGAGTACGACGCCCGCGAGCCGATCGCCGTGCGGCTGGCGCCGGGCCCCATCTCGCAGGTCCTCGACGTGCTGATCGAGAACGCGATCAGGCACGGCGAGGGCACGGTCAGCGTCCATGTCGGCGCGCCGGACGGCTATGTCCGGGTCGGAGTCGGCGACCAGGGCTGCAAGGAGATCGGCAACGACGTGTTCCGGCGCAACGTGCAGGGAAGGAGCGGCGACGGCGAGGGGATCGGCCTGGCCGTGGCCACCGAGATCGCCGACGCGCTGGGCGGACACCTGGCTCTGGACCCGACGGAGACCACCACCTTCAGCCTGATGCTGCCGAGACCGGCATGCAAGACGCCGGCTGGTGCGGCCGCACTCGCGAACTAGGCTCGCCGGAGCGACGCACGCTGTCGAAGACCCCGGAAAGAGGAGTGCCCATGAGCTACCGTCCCGAGACCCTGGCGGTTCACGCGGGTCAGGAAGAGGCCGACCCGGCGACGAACTCTCGCGCCGTGCCGATCTACCAGACGACGTCCTACGTCTTCAACGACACCGAGCACGCCGCAAACCTGTTCTCGCTGGCCGAGCCCGGGAACATCTACACCCGGATCATGAACCCGACCCAGTCGGTGTTCGAGGACCGGATGACCCAGCTCGAGGGCGGTGTCGGTGCACTCGCCGTCGCCTCCGGTTCTACAGCCACCACCTACGCCGTACTCAACCTCGCCGGCACCGGCGACAACATCGTCGCCCTGTCCACGCTGTACGGCGGGACCTACGCGCTGTTCGCGCACACCCTCCCGCAGTTCGGCATCGAGGTCCGGTTCGTCGACCCCGACAAGCCCGAGGAGCTCGCCCAGCACGTCGACGACAGGACCCGGCTGGTGTTCGGGGAGACCGTCGGCAACCCGAAGATCAACGTGATGGACGTCCGGAAGTGGGCCGACTCCGCCCACGAGCTCGGGCTTCCGCTGATCATCGACAACACCGCGCCCACGCCGTTCCTGTGCAAGCCGTTCGAGCTCGGCGCGGACGTGATCGTGCATGCCGCGACGAAGTACATCGGCGGCCACGGCACGTCGATCGGCGGCATCATCGTCGACTCGGGGAACTTCGACTGGGCGGCGCACACCGAGCGGTTCCCCGGCCTCACCCAGCCCGACGGCGCCTACCACGGTGTGGTGTGGACCGAGGCGGTCGGCAACCTCGCCTACATCATCCGGGCGCGCACCGTGCTGCTCCGCAACACCGGTGGCGCGGTGGCACCGCTGAACTCGTGGCTGTTCCTGCAGGGCCTCGAGACCCTGCACCTGCGGATGGAGCGGCACAGCGAGAACGCGCTCGCGGTGGCCCGGTTCCTCAAGGGTCATGACGCCGTGTCGTGGGTGAGCTACCCCGGCCTCGACGGCGACGCCTACAAGGAGACCGCGGACCGCACGTTGCTCGGTCGTGGGTACGGCGGCCTGGTCAGCTTCGGCGTGAAGACCGGCCGCGAGGGCGGCAAGAAGTTCGTCGAGTCGCTGGAGCTGTTCAGCCACCTGGCCAACATCGGCGACACGAAGTCGCTGGCGATCCACAACGCCACCACGACGCACTCGCAGCTCACGCCCGAGGAGCTCGAGGGGGCCGGCGTGCCCGAGGACATGGTGCGGCTCTCGATCGGCATCGAGCACGTCGAGGACATCCTGGCCGACCTCGAGCAGGCGCTGGCGGCCTCCAAATAGGAATGCCGACAGCCGAGGGCTCACTGGGCTTCACCCGGACCGAGCGGGCCGTCCTCTTCACCGGGGACGACCCGCTCGTGCTCGCCGGTGGTCGCCGGCTGGGGCCGGTCGAGGTGGCCTACGAGACCTACGGCACGCTCTCCCCGGAGCGGGACAACGCGGTCTTCGTCTGCCACGCCCTGACCGGTGACGCGCACGCCGCCGGCCACCACGGCGACCCCGGCCGGGTCGGCTGGTGGGACAACCTGATCGGGCCCGGGAAGCCGCTGGACACCGACCGGTTCTTCGTGATCTGCCCCAACCTCCTCGGCGGCTGCCAGGGCACCACGGGTCCCACGTCGCCCGACCCGCACACCGGGCGGCCGTACGGGTTGGACTTCCCGATGCTGCAGATGACCGACTTCGTCACCGTGCACCGTCGGCTGCTCGAGCACCTCGGGATCGACCGGCTGCGGGCCGCGGTCGGCGGGTCGCTCGGCGGGATGCAGGTGCTGCAGTGGGCCGTCGACGCGCCCGAGCAGGTCCGGGACGCCGTCGTCGTGGCCGCCTCCTCCCGGCTGACCGCACAGAACATCGCGTTCTCCGCGGTGGCGCGCGAGGCGATCATGCGTGACCCCGACTTCAGCGACGGCCGGTACGCCGAGAACGGCAGGCCCCCGCATCTCGGGATGGCGATCGCCCGGATGATGGCCCACATCACCTACCTGTCCGAGGAGGCGATGACGGAGAAGTTCGGCCGCCGCCTGCAGGGCGACGAGCCCGCCGGAAGCCGGATGGGGCTCGGCGTGGACTTCCAGGTCGAGAGCTACCTGAACCATCAGGGCGAGACCTTCCTCGACCGCTTCGACGCGCTGTCCTACCTCTACCTCACCCGCGTGATGGACTACTTCGACCCGTTCGCCGACCCCGCCGCCGTCGAGCGGATCGCCGACGGCGGGTCCCGCTTCCTCGTCGTCTCGTTCGACAGCGACTGGCGCTTCGACACCGCGCACTCGCGGCGGATCGTGCGCACCCTGGAGCATGCCGGCGTGCCGACCAGCTTCCGGGAGATCCGCTCCGCGTGGGGCCACGACTCGTTCCTGCTCCGGCCACCGGGCTACCACGAGACCATCGAGGCGTTCCTGGACGGAGCCGCACGGTGAGGCCCGACCTGGCGCTGGTCGCCGACCTGGTCCCCGCCGGCTCCCGCGTCCTCGACCTCGGCTGCGGGGAGGGCGACCTGCTCGCCCACCTGTTCCGGGAACGCTCCTGCTCCGGCACCGGCGTGGAGATCGACCCCGATGCGGTGCTCGCCGCGGTCCGCCGTGGTGTGCCGGTGATCGAGGTCGACATCGACGAGCAGCTCGGCGAGTTCGCGGACGCGTCGTACGACGTGGTGGTGATGTCCCAGACGCTGCAGGCGACCCGGCGTCCGGCCGACGTGCTCCAGGAGATCGGCCGGATCGGGGAACGGTGCGTCGTCTCGGTGCCGAACTTCGGTCTCTGGCGGCACCGGGTCGGGTTGCTGCTGCGCGGCCGGATGCCGGTCTCGCACGAGCTGCCGCACCCGTGGCACGAGACCCCCAACATCCACCTCTCGACCCTCGCCGACCTCGAGGCGCTGTTCACGTCGGTGGGCATGCGGGTCGAGGAACGCATCGTCCTGGACGAGAAGGCGACCCGGATGCGGCGCGGCCTCGCCGCGAACCTCCGTGCAGGTGCGGCGATCTACCTGCTGACCCGGGAGCGTTCTCATGGAACGCTGGGGTCGTGAGCCCGCGCCCCGACGACACCGGACCCGAGCTGAACGTGCTCGGCGGGGAGCTGGAGACGTGTGGGTCGGTCCCGCTCACCGGCTTCTACCGCGACGGGTGCTGCAGCACCGGCCCCGAGGACATCGGCAGCCACACGGTCTGCGCGGTGGTCACTCGCGAGTTCCTCGCCCACCAGCAGCAGGTCGGCAACGACCTGGTGACACCCCGGCCGGAGTGGCGGTTTCCCGGTCTCGAGCCGGGGGACCGCTGGTGCGTGGTCGCAGCACGGTGGCTCCAGGCCTACCAGGACGGAGCCGCGCCGCCCGTCGTCCTCGCCTGCACCCACGAACGCGCCCTCGACGTGATCCCGTTGCCGCTGCTGCGCGAGCACGCGGTCGACGTACCCGCGGACCCGACCGGACTCGACTAGCGGCCGGGAAAGTTGAGTACCTGACCTGAGTACGACGACTCTGGGGCGGACGCCGTGGCCGCGCCAGGATCGAGGCATGACAGCACATGCAGAGATTCGCCGGGTGCACGACACCCGGAGCGCCACGGTCGTGACCGCGCTGGTGGACCGCGGCCTGGTCGACGCCGGCCGACGGGGCGAGGCGCTCCTCACCGTCGACGCGGTCCTCACCGCCACCGTCGCCGCGCCCGCACCGCTGCGCCGTCGCTTCGCCGAGCTGGCCGGGTACCTCGGCGGCTCGCTGGTGGTGGCCGCCGCGGGCATCCTCCTGGCCAGCGAGTGGGGCGGTCTCACCTCCGGTGAGCGGGTCGGCCTGCTCGGCACGGCGACCGCGGTCCTGGTCGCGGCCGGACTCGCGCTTCTCCTGACGGGGACGCAGACGGGCGAGTCCAGGGACGGTCGGGGAGCCGTACGGCGGCGACTCACGGGGCTGCTGTTCACTGCCGGAGCGGTCACCGCTGCCGCCACGGTGGGACTCCAAGCAGGGGAGACCCTGGCCTCCACGAACTCCACGGAAGCGCTGTTGGCTTCGCTCACCCTGCTTCTCGTCGCCGCTGTCGGCTACCTGCTCGCTCCCACGGTGGTCGGCCAGCTCGGGATCGCCGTCGGCGCGTTCCTCACCGTGCCCTGGGCGCTCGACGAGATCGGCGACATCGAGCCGGTCGCGTTCGGGATGCTGGTGCTGCTGGCCGGGGCCGGCTGGCTGGTGATGGCCGAGCGCGGCATCTGGGCCGAGGTGGCGTCAGCCCGCGTGATCGGCAGTGCCCTTGCGCTCATGGGTGCGCAGATCCCCGCCTTCGACGACGAGCTGCGCTGGGTCGCCTACCTCGCCCTGGCCGCGGTCGCCGCGGCGGTGCTCGCCCTGTTCGTGGTCCGGCCGGCCTGGCCCTACCTGGCCTCGGGAGTCGTTGGCGTGACCGTCGTCGTGCCCGAGGCAGTCCTCGACTGGACCGACGGTTCGCTCGGCGCGGCCGGGGGACTGCTCGTGGCCGGCGGCACACTGCTCGCCGCCTCGCTGCTCGGGCTCCGCCTGCGGCAGGAGGTCCTCGAGGATCCTCGTGCTACCGCGGATCACCCCCGTCCGATGTAATGTGACGCATCCCACGCTGGTCAGGCGTGGGTCGGAGCTATCCATGAACGAGGGGCATAGATGAGATTTCGACACACAGCGGGGGGTCCCCGTCGGGCCGCCCTGGCGACAGTCGTCGCGGGTGCGACGGCACTCGCCGGCCTGGGCGGCCTGTCCGGCCTTCCGGCCAACGCCGCAGTGACCAGCCAGACAACCAGCGTGCAGACCGACGACGGCAAGCGGCTCGGAGACGGCGACAAGGGCCCGATCCGTCGCACCGTCGACGTACAGATCCTGTCGTTCAACGACTACCACGGCCACCTCGAGGCCACGGACTCCCCGCAGTCCCCGCTCCCGCCCTCCTGTGACGAGGAGCCGAGGCCCGACCCGTGCACCCCACCGGTGGGCGGTGTGGAGTACCTCGCCGCCCACGTGAAGGCGCTGGAGAAGCAGCAGCCGAAGAGCACCCTGACCGTGGCGGCCGGTGACCTGATCGGCGGCTCGACGTTCCTGTCCGGGCTGTTCCAGGACCAGCCGTCCATCGAGTCGCTGAACCTGCTCGGCCTCGACGTCAGCAGCGTCGGCAACCACGAGTTCGACGAGGGCACCCGGGAGCTGAAGCGGATGATCCGCGGCGGCTGCCAGGCCAGCGGCTGCTTCCAGGACAGGCAGGGCGACGACATCCCCTACGCCGGTGCCGACTTCGACTACCTCGGCGCGAACGTCGTGCGCAGGTCGAACGGCAAGGCGTTCATGAAGGGCGTCTCTGTCAAGCGGGTCAAGGGCGTCCGCGTCGGCTTCATCGGCATGACGCTCCAGGCCACCCCCACGCTGGTGAGCCCCGCGGGCGTGTCCCGGGTCAAGTTCCTCGACGAGGTCAAGACCGCGAACCGCAAGGCCCGCGCGCTCAAGCGCCGTGGCGTGAAGTCGATTGTCGTGCTGATGCACGAGGGCGGCTACCAGGCCGGCACCTACAACGGCTGTGAGGGCATCTCCGGCCCGGTCGTGCGGATCGCGAAGCGGATGCACTCCGAGATCGACCTCATCGTCACCGGCCACACCCACCAGCCCTACATCTGCAAGATCAAGGACCCGAACGGGAAGCGGCGGCTGGTGACCAGCGCGTCGTCGTACGGGCAGGTGCTCACCGAGACCCACCTGGTGATCAACACCCGCAGCGGCCAGGTCAAGCGCGGCAAGTCGATGGCGGAGAACCACCTGGTGACCCGGGACGTGAAGCCGCACCGCGGTGAGACCAAGCTGATCAACTTCTGGCAGAGGCTGTCCGCACCGCTCGCGGCGCGGGTCGTCGGCACGCTGGCCCCGAACACCGACATCACCGGTGACTCGAACACGTGCCGCTGCGAGGAGACGCCGATGGTCGACCTCGTTGCCGACGCGATCCTGTGGGGCACCGAGTCCGAGGCGAACGGCGGCGCGCAGATCGCGTTCATGAACACCGGCGGCGTCCGTGCCAGCTTCATCTACAACGACACCCCGCAGGGGGAGGCTCCCGGCGAGATCACCTTCGCCGAGACCTATGCCGTGGCACCGTTCAACAACATCCTCGTGACGCTGGACATGACCGGCGCCCAGATCGAGGACGTGCTGAACCAGCAGTACCAGGCGACCGAGGACCGGGGCTCCCGGCCGATGCTGTCGCTCGGTGTCTCCGAGGGCTTCACCTACACCTGGGAGTGGGACGGAGAGGCGCCGGCTGAGAACGAGCAGCCCACCGTCTCCGGTCACGTGGTGCCCGGGTCGATGATGCTCAACGGTGAGCCGATCGTAGCGAGCCAGACCTACCGGGTCGCGACGCTCAACTTCCTGGCCGACGGCGGGGACTCGTTCACCGCCTTCGCGCAGGGGACGAACCGGCTCGGCGCCGGCGAGGACCTCGAGAACCTCGCGGCGTACCTCACGGCCCATCCGGGGATCACTCCTCCGGCGGACCGCGTCGACGGCCTGTAGGACGGGCTGCCCGAACGCACACAACAGCGAAGGTCGCCGACGAGATCCCTCGTCGGCGGCCTTCGCCGTGTCGGTGGCGGGTCAGATGACGCCGAGGGCCAGCATCGCGTCGGCGACCTGGATGAAGCTGGAGATGTTCGCGCCGGCCACGTAGTTGCCCGGGGTGCCGTACTCCTCGGCAGCGCTGGCGCACCGCTCGTGCACGCCGTGCATGATCTCGGCGAGCCGCTGCTCGGTGTACTCGAAGCTCCACGAGTCGCGGGAGGCGTTCTGCTGCATCTCCAGCGCACTGGTCGCGACCCCGCCGGCGTTCGCGGCCTTGCCGGGGCCGAACAGGATCCCGGCGTCCTGGAAGGTGCGCACCGCGTCCGGGGTGCACGGCATGTTCGCGCCCTCGGCCACGGCGACCACGCCCGACCCGACCAGTGACCGCGCCGAGGCGGCGTCCAGCTCGTTCTGGGTCGCGCACGGCAGGGCGACGTCGCAGGGGACCTCCCACACGTTGCCACCCTCGACGTACTTCGCGTTCGTCCGGCGGCCGGCGTAGTCCGAGACCCGGAGCCGCTCGACCTCCTTGACCTGGATCAGCTCGTCCACGTCGAGGCCGTCGTCCTGCACGACGTACCCGTTGGAGTCGGAGCAGGCCACCACCACGGCGCCGAGCTCCTCCGCCTTGCGGGCGGCGTACAGCGCGACGTTTCCGGACCCGGAGACCACCACCCGCTTCCCGGACAGCGTGGTGTTCAGGGTCTCGAGCATGTGCTCGGTGAAGAAGACGGTCCCGTAGCCCGTCGCCTCGCGGCGCACCCGCGAACCGCCGTACGCCATCCCCTTGCCGGTCAGCACCCCGGACTCGTAGCGGTTGGTGATCCGCTTGAACTGGCCGAACATGTAGCCGATCTCGCGCTCGCCGACGCCGATGTCACCGGCCGGGACGTCGGTGTACTCGCCGATGTGACGCGACAGCTCGGTCATCAGCGACTGGCAGAAGCGCATCACCTCGCCCTCGCTGCGTCCCTTGGGGTCGAAGTCGGAGCCGCCCTTGCCGCCGCCGATGGGCATGCCGGTCAGGGCGTTCTTGAACAGCTGCTCGAAGCCGAGGAACTTCACCACGCCGAGGTAGACCGACGGGTGGAACCGCATCCCGCCCTTGTAGGGACCCAGCGCGGAGTTGAACTCCACCCGGAACGCGCGGTTGATCCGGATCTGGCCGGTGTCGTCGACCCACGGCACCCGGAAGATGATCTGCCGCTCGGGCTCGCAGATCCGCTCGATGACCGCCTTGTCGATGTACTCCGGGTGCTTGCTGGCGACCGGGTTCAGCGACTCGAGCACCTCGTGCACGGCCTGGTGGAACTCGACCTCGCCGGGGTTGCGCTGGAGGACGGTGTCGTAGACGGACTGCAGGGCCGGATCGAGACGGGACATTCCAGCACTCTAGTCACTTCTCCGACCCACCCCGACGGCTGCCCGGGATGCGGGCTGGGCAGGATGGGGGTGTGTCGGAAGCCCTGCCGCGTGTCGGTGCCCTGCAGTCCCTGCCCGCCCTCGAGCGCAGCGATCTCCTCGCCGACCCGGTCGCTGCGGCCCTGAAGAGCTGGGAGCACATCGAGCGGGTGGCTGTGGTGGAGATCGACCCGGACCTCGCGGACACCGCCGCCATGAGCGAGGCCTACTCGTTGCCGCTGACGACCGGCGCGAACTGCGTCGTGGTGGCCGGCCGGCGCGGCGGCGAGGAGCGGGTGGCCGCCTGCGTGGTCCGCGCCGACACCCGCGCCGACGTGAACAGCCTGGTCAAGCGGACGCTGGACGTGCGCAAGGCCTCCTTCCTGGCGATGGACCGGGCGGTGGAGGAGTCCGGGATGGAGTACGGCGGGATCACCCCGGTCGGCCTGCCGGAGTCCTGGCGGCTGCTGGTCGACTCCGCCGTCCTCGACCTCCCGGTCGCGATCATCGGCAGCGGCGTACGCCGTTCGAAGCTGCTGCTGCGCGGGTCCGACCTGGCCCACCTGCCTCGCGCCGAGGTCGTCGACCGCCTCGGCCTCTGACCGACTTGGCAGACGCCTGGGTGGCTATGGCCGCACACCCGTCTGACAACTCGGGAATGCCGGAGGGGAGGGCGGGTACGTCGCAGCGACCCCGACTTTCCTTGGAGGCTGATGATGAAGGCAGTGACGTGGCAGGGCAAGAAGGACATGCGCGTCGAAGAGGTTCCCGACCCGGTCCTGAAAGAACCGGACGACGCGATCATCAAGGTCACCTCGACCGGACTGTGTGGGTCCGACCTGCACCTCTACAACATCCTCGGTCCGTTCATGACGCCCGGTGACGTTGTCGGGCACGAGCCGATGGGTGTGGTCGAGGAGGTTGGCTCCGGTGTCTCGAACCTCTCCGTCGGCGATCGTGTCGTGATCCCGTTCAACGTGTGCTGCGGGCACTGTTGGATGTGTGACCAGGGACTGTTCAGCCAGTGTGAGACGACCCAGAACCACGAGTACGGCACCGGTGCCTCGTTCTTCGGCTACAGCAAGCTCTACGGGCAGATCCCTGGCGGCCAGGCGGAGTACCTCCGCGTCCCGTTCGCGAACTTCCTGCCGATCAAGGTCCCCGAGGGGCCGATCGATGACCGCTTCCTGTTCCTGTCCGACGTGTTGCCCACCTCCTGGCAGGCGGTCGAGTACGCCGCGGTGCCCGACGGCGGAACGTTGCTCGTGGTCGGACTGGGCCCGATCGGCGAGATGTGTGCCCGGATCGCCATGCACAAGGGCCTGCGCGTCATCGGCGTGGACCTCGTGCCCGAGCGGCTCTCCCGTTCGCAGAGCCGCGGGGTCGAGGTGCTCGACCTCAAAGCGGTGGGCAACGTGGGTGACGCCGTACGTGACATGACCGACGGCCGAGGCGCCGACTCGGTGATCGACGCTGTGGGCATGGAGGCGCACGGCTCGCCGATTGCGGCCATCGGTCAGACGATGGTCGGCCTGCTGCCCAAATCGGTTTCCGTCCCGATGATGCAGAAGGCAGGGGTGGATCGGATGGCCGCGCTCTACAGTGCGATCGACGCCGTGCGCCGCGGCGGCACGATCTCGATCATCGGGGTGTACGGCGGACAGTCCGACCCCCTCCCGCTGCTGACGCTGTTCGACAAGCAGGTTCAGATCCGGTTGGGACAGGCCAACGTGAAGAGGTGGGTCGACGACATCATGCCGCTGCTGACCGACGACTCTGACCCGCTGGGCGTGGAGCAGTTCGCCACCCACCGGTTGCCGCTGGCCGAGGCACCCGCGGCGTACAAGAACTTCCAGGACAAGACCGAGGGCACCTTCAAGGTCGTCTTCCAGCCCTGATCTCCCGAGTTGTCAGACGGGTGGGTGGCCCTAGCCGCCCACCCGTCAGACAAGTGGGGACCAACGCCCCCGGAGGCCGGGACTTTCGCCCTTATCCGGGGACCGCGGGGTTTGGAAGGGTTCTCCTGGGTAAGGACCGAACGGGCCCCACTGAGGCCTGTCAGAGCGCAGGAGTTTCCACAGACATGAGCACCGCCATTGCCGAAACGGGTGTCGACAGGGTGGCACACACCGCAGAACGGTCACCGGGCCTGATGCTGGCGATGGCCACCATCGGCTTCGCCGTCAACTTCTGGGCCTGGGCGCTGTTGAGCCCGCTGGGCCCGCTGTTCCGCACCGAGGGCACGCTGGGTGCGCTCACCGAGTCCGATGTCGCGCTGCTGGTCGCGGTCCCCGTGATCGTCGGCTCGCTGGGCCGGATCGTGGTCGGTGCGCTCACCGACAAGCTCGGCGGGCGGGTGATGTTCCCGCTGGTGTCCGCGGTGACGATCATCCCGGTGCTGTTCCTCGGGTTCCTCGGACTGGACTCCTACGGCGCCCTGCTGTTCGGCGGGTTCTTCCTCGGCATCGCCGGCACCACCTTCGCGGTCGGCGTGCCGTTCGTCAACGCGTGGTTCCCGCCCGAGCGCCGTGGTCTCGCGGTCGGCGTCTTCGGTGCCGGGATGGGCGGGACGGCGATCAGCGCGCTGACCACGGTCAAGCTCTACACCAACGTGGGTGAGCAGGCCCCGTTCGTGATCACCGCGGTGCTCCTCGCGGCCTACGCGGTCGTGTCGTGGCTGGTGCTGCGCGACGCGCCGGGTCGGCAGGCGCCGGCCGGATCCCTGATGGGCCGGCTGGCCGCGAACGCGCGGCTGCCGATCACCTGGCAGGCCTGCGTCTTGTACGCCGTGGCCTTCGGTGGCTACGTGGCCTTCTCGGTCTACCTGCCGTCCTACCTCAAGACGGCCTACGAGCTCGACGCCGCCGACGCCGCCAACCGGATGGCCGGCTTCGTGATCATCGCGGTGCTGATGCGTCCGGTCGGCGGCTGGCTGTCCGACCGGTTCGGCGCGATCCCGGTGCTGGCCGGCGGGTACGCCGTCGTGGTGGTCGGTGCCGCGGTCGCCGCGACGACACCACTGCTCGAGCACGTCGGCACGGTCGCGTTCCTGGCCATGGCCGCGGCGCTCGGGTCCGGCAGCGGAGCGACTTTCGCGCTGATCGCCAAGGTCACCGATCCGGCCCGAGTCGGTGGCGTCACCGGACTGGTGGGCGCGGCCGGCGGTCTCGGTGGCTTCGTGCCTCCGCTGATCATGGGCTACATCTACGGCCGCACCGACTCCTACGCGATCGGCCTGGTGCTGCTCGCGATCACCGCGGCACTGACCCTGCTGCTGACCGTCACTGTGGTCCGATCCACAGCTCGCGATTCCGGCGCGCGGACCGAGATCCCTTAACTATCGGTCCCGACTTCGATAGCGTCCCAGGAAAGCGAGGAGGTCCCGCGTGAGCACAGACGTTCACCCCGAAGGCAAGACTGGTGACCGCGAGGTCGGCTTGGACGGAGGGATGAGCGATGCGCTCGTGCGAAGCCGCCGGTTCTTCACGAAGGCCGAGGTCTCCGAGGACCTCCGCACGCTGCACCGGACCGGCGGCCGCGACGCCGACGACTTCTACCGGGACCGGTGGAGCCACGACAAGGTGGTGCGCTCCACGCACGGCGTGAACTGCACCGGCTCGTGCTCGTGGAAGGTCTACGTCAAGGACGGGATCATCACCTGGGAGACCCAGCAGACCGACTACCCGTCGGTGGGTCCGGACCGGCCGGAGTACGAGCCGCGCGGCTGCCCGCGCGGTGCCGCGTTCTCCTGGTACACCTACTCGCCGACCCGGGTGCGCTACCCCTACATCCGCGGCGTGCTCCTGCAGATGTACCGCGAGGCGAAGAAGCAGCACGACGGTGACCCGGTCGCCGCCTGGTCGCACATCGTGGGCAACGCCGCCCGCGCGAAGGCCTACAAGTCCGCGCGCGGCAAGGGCGGACTGGTCCGTGCGTCCTGGGAGGAGGCGACCGAGATGGTCGCCGCCGCCCACGTGTACACGATCAAGAAGTGGGGCCCGGACCGGGTCGCCGGGTTCTCCCCGATCCCCGCGATGTCGATGGTCTCGCACGCCTCGGGCGCCCGGTTCGTGAATCTCGTCGGCGGCTCGATGCTGTCGTTCTACGACTGGTACGCCGACCTCCCCGTCGCGTCCCCGCAGGTCTTCGGCGACCAGACCGACGTGCCCGAGTCGGGCGACTGGTGGGACGCCGGCTACCTGATCATGTGGGGCTCCAACCTGCCGGTGACACGAACCCCGGACGCCCACTGGATGACCGAGGCGCGCTACCGCGGCCAGAAGGTGATCGCCGTCGCCCCGGACTACGCCGACAACGTCAAGTTCGCCGACGAGTGGCTGCCCGCGCGACCAGGCACGGACGGTGCGCTCGCGATGGCGATGGGCCACGTGATCCTCAAGGAGTTCTTCGTCGACCGGCAGACGCCGTACTTCGTCGACTACACCAAGAAGTACTCCGACCTGCCCTACCTGATCCGGCTGGACCCGACCGGCACCGGGACCTACCGGGCAGGGAAGTTCCTCACCGCGGCGGACCTCCCGGCCTACCAGCACGAGGAGAACGCCGCCTTCAAGCCGATCATGATGGACGCCCGGACCGACGAGCCGACCGTCCCGAACGGCTCGCTGGGGCACCGTTTCGGCGAGAAGGGCGTGGGTCGCTGGAACCTCGACCTGCGCGACATCGACCCGAAGCTGTCCCTGATCGACACCACCCACGACTCGGTGCTGCTCGAGCTGCCCCGCTTCGACACCCCGGACGGCGCCGGCGACTCGGTGCCTCGAGGCGTGCCGGTCCGCCGGGTCGGCGAGCACCTCGTGACCACCGTGTTCGACATGATGCTTGCGCAGTACGGCGTCGGCCGCGACGGCCTGCCCGGAACATGGGCAACCTCCTACGACGACGCCACCGCGCCGTACACCCCGGCCTGGCAGGAGACGATCACCGGCGTCCCGGCATCGGCCGCGGAACGGATCGGCCGCGAGTTCGCGCAGAACGCCGAGGAGTCCAAGGGCCGCTCGATGATCATCATGGGCGCCGGCACGAACCACTGGTTCCACTCCGACACCATCTACCGGACCTTCCTCGCGCTCACCACGCTGACCGGCTGCCAGGGCGTCAACGGCGGCGGCTGGGCGCACTACGTCGGGCAGGAGAAGGTCCGCCCGGTCACCGGGCACGCGCAGCTGGCCAACGCGCTGGACTGGAACCGGCCGCCTCGGAACATGATCCAGACCGCCTACTGGTACCTCCACACCAACCAGTTCCGCTACGACCAGTTCGGGGCGGACACGCTGTCGGCGGAGACCGGCAAGGGGCAGTTCGGCGGCAAGAGCACCGCGGACATGATCGCGCAGAGCGCCCGGATGGGCTGGATGCCGTCCTACCCGACGTTCAACCGCAACCCGCTCGACCTCACCGACGAGGCGGCCGAGGCCGGCAAGCCGGTCGCCGAGCACGTCGTGGAGAAGCTGAGGTCGGGTGAGCTCCGGTTCGCGTGCGAGGACCCGGACGCGCCGGAGAACTTCCCGAGGATCCTGTCCATCTGGCGGGCGAACCTGCTCGGCTCCTCCGGCAAGGGCAACGAGTACTTCCTCAAGCACCTGCTCGGAACAGACAACGCGGTCCGGGCCGCTGAGACACCGGAGGCGCACCGTCCGCGGGACGTGGAGTGGCACGAGAACGCGCCCGAGGGCAAGCTCGACCTGCTGATGACCTTCGACTTCCGGATGACCAGCACCACGGTGTTCTCCGACGTCGTGTTCCCGGCCGCGACGTGGTACGAGAAGCACGACCTCAACACCACCGACATGCACCCGTTCGTGCACTCGTTCAACCCCGCGATCGCGCCGCCGTGGCAGACCCGCACCGACTGGGACGGCTGGATCGCGATCGCCGAGAAGTTCAGCGAGCTGGCGGCCGGCTACCTCGACGTCCGCAAGGACCTGGTCGCGGTGCCGCTGATGCATGACACCCCCGACGCGATGGCCAACCCGCACGGGGTGGTCCAGGACTGGAAGTACGGCGAGTGCGAGCCCGTCCCGGGTCGGACCATGCCGAAGCTGGTCGAGGTCGAGCGGGACTACACCGCCGTGGGCGCGAAGATGACCGCCCTCGGCCCGCTGATGGAGAAGCTCGGCGCGACCACCAAGGGTGTCACCTTCGACGTGAAGAAGTCCGTGGACTACCTGCGGGCGAAGAACGGCGCGGTCCGGGGCGGGCCGGCGGACGGTCGCCCGTCGCTGCGGCGGGACGTGCACGCGTGCGAGGCGATCCTCGCCCTGTCCGGCACCACCAACGGTCATCTGGCGACCGAGGGGTTCAAGCAGCTCGAGAAACGCACCGGCACCCTGCTGCACGACCTCGCCGCCGAGCACGAGGGCAAGCAGATCACCTTCGCCGACACCCAGGGTCCTCCGGTCCCGGTGATCACCTCACCCGAGTGGTCCGGCTCGGAGTCCGGCGGGCGTCGCTACTCGCCGTTCACGATCAACGTCGAACGGCTCAAGCCATGGCACACGCTGACCGGCCGCCAGCACTTCTACCTCGACCACGACTGGATGACCGAGCTCGGTGAGGGCCTGCCGGTCTACCGGCCGCCGCTGAACATGGGGACGTTGTTCGCGGAGCCGGAGATCGGGTCCACGGGAGAGCTGGGCGTGACGGTGCGCTACCTGACGCCTCACAACAAGTGGTCGATCCACTCGGAGTACCAGGACAACCTGTTCATGCTGTCGCTGTCCCGCGGTGGGCAGACGATCTGGATGAGCGACCAGGACGCGGCCAAGGTCGGCGTCAAGGACAACGACTGGATCGAGGCGGTCAACCGCAACGGGGTCGTCGTCGCCCGGGCGATCGTGTCGCACCGGATGCCCGAGGGCACGGTCTACATGCATCATGCGCAGGACCGGCTGATCGACGTACCGATCTCGGAGACGTCCGGCAAGCGCGGCGGCATCCACAACTCGCTGACCCGGATCATGATCAAGCCCAGCCACCTGATCGGCGGCTACGCGCAGCTGGCCTTCGCCTTCAACTACCTGGGCCCCACCGGGAACCAACGAGACGAGGTGACCGTGATTCGCAAGCGGTCCCAGGAGGTGCAGTACTGATGAGGGTCATGGCGCAGATGGCCATGGTGATGAACCTCGACAAGTGCATCGGGTGCCACACCTGCTCGGTGACCTGCAAGCAGGCGTGGACCAACCGGTCCGGCACGGAGTACGTCTGGTTCAACAACGTCGAGACGCGGCCCGGCCAGGGATACCCGCGCACCTATGAGGACCAGGAGACCTGGAAGGGCGGCTGGGAGCTGAACAGCCGCGGCCGGCTCAAGCTCAAGGGCGGCGGCCGACTGAAGAAGCTGTTCACGATCTTCTCCAACCCGATCATGCCGTCGATCCAGGACTACTACGAGCCGTGGACCTACGACTACTCCACGCTGACCGACGCGCCGGCCCAGGAGCACACCCCGGTCGCGAAGCCCAAGTCGCTGCTGTCCGGTGACGACATGAAGATCGAGTGGTCGGCGAACTGGGACGACAACCTCGGTGGCTCGGCGGCCACCGAGAAGCACGACCCGATGCTGAAGAAGATCGCCGACAAGGTGAAGTTCGAGTTCGAGCAGACCTTCATGTTCTACCTGCCGCGGATCTGCGAGCACTGCCTGAACCCGTCGTGTGCGGCCTCCTGCCCGAGCGGCGCGATCTACAAACGGTCCGAGGACGGCATCGTGCTCGTCGACCAGGACCGCTGCAGGGGCTGGCGGATGTGCGTCTCGGGGTGCCCCTACAAGAAGGTCTACTTCAACCACCGCACCGGCAAGGCCGAGAAGTGCACGTTCTGCTTCCCGCGGATCGAGGTCGGCATGCCCACGGTGTGCTCGGAGACCTGCGTCGGCCGGCTCCGCTACATCGGGCTGATGCTGTACGACGCCGACAAGGTGCTCGAGGCCGCGTCGGCCCCCGACGACCACGACCTCTACGAGGCGCAGCGCTCGGTTTTCCTCGACCCGAACGACCCGGAGGTGGTCCGCGAGGCCGAGCGGGCGGGCATCCCGCACGACTGGGTGCAGGCCGCGCAGCGGTCCCCGATCCACGCGCTGATCAACAAGTACAAGGTGGCCCTGCCGCTGCACCCGGAGTACCGCACCATGCCGATGGTCTGGTACATCCCGCCGCTGTCACCGGTCATCGACGTGGTCCGCGACACCGGTGAGGACGCCGAGGACACCGGCAACCTGTTCGCCGCGATCGACGCGCTCCGGATCCCGATCGAGTACCTCGCCGAGCTGTTCACCGCGGGCGACGTGGCACCGGTCGACCGGGTGCTGAAGAAGATGGCGGCGATGCGCTCCTACATGCGCGACATCAACATGGGCCGGGAGCCGGACGCGTCGATCCCCGCCGCCGTCGGGATGGGCGAGGAGGAGATGTACGACATGTACCGTCTCCTCGCGATCGCCAAGTACGACGAGCGCTACGTGATCCCGCCGGCGCACTCCGAGCAGGCCCACTCGCTCGAGGAGCTGGCCACCGAGTGCTCCCTCGACTACGACGGTGGCCCCGGGATGGGTGGCTCCGGGCCGTTCGGCGAGGGCTCCGGTGCACTCACGCCGATCGCGGTGGAGAACTTCCAGATGCTGCAGAACCGGCAGACCGCGGACACCATGGCGTCTCCGCACGACAAGGGCGGACGGGTCAACCTGCTCAACTGGGACGGCAAGGGCGCGCCGTCGGGACTGTTCCCGCCGAAGTCGGCGGGCCCGGAACCGGTCGGCCAGGCCAGCACGCCGGACACCAGCCACGACGGTGCGACCGGGCCGGGAGGAACCGGCGGCCTCACCGGAGGGGCTGACTACAAGTGAGCCGCAAGCACCCGAAGCCGTCCCTGTCCCCCGAGGCGCTGACCATCGCCTGGCAGTCGGCCTCGCTGCTGCTCGGCTACCCCGACGAGGAGCTGCTCGGGCAGCTGCCGGTGATCCGGTCCGCATCACATCGGCTGCCTGCGGCCGTCGGCGAGCCGATCCGTGAGTTCGTCGTACACCTGGAGTCGACGCCGCTGGTCGACCTGCAGGCGGACTACGTCGAGACCTTCGACACCCGGCGCCGGTGCAACCTGTTCCTCACCTACTTCGCGCACGGGGACACCCGCAAGCGCGGGGTGGCGCTGCTGCGGTTCAAGCAGACCTACCTGCGCTCCGGGTTCGTGCTCGACGACTCGGAGCTGCCGGACCACCTGTGCGTGGTGCTGGAGTACGCCGCGACCGTCGACCAGCGGCTCGGGCGGGGCCTGATGCTCGACCATCGGGCCGGGCTGGAGCTGCTCCGGCTCGCCCTGCGTGACGCCGGCTCGCCGTGGGCCTCGGTGCTGGAGGCGGTCACCGGCACGCTGCCGCCGTTGCGCGGGGAGGAGCACGAGGCCGTCCGCAAGCTCGCGGCCGAGGGTCCACCGGAGGAGGAGGTCGGCCTCGCGCCGGTCGCCACCCCCCAGTTCAGCGGTGACTCCGGCACCTCGGAGCTGCCGATGCCTACGTTCCCAGGAGCACACGCATGAGCCAGTTCCTCTGGGTGGTCTTCCCCTACATCTGCCTCACCACCTTCGTGGTCGGGCACTTCTGGCGGTACCGCTACGACAAGTTCGGCTGGACCACCCGGTCCTCGCAGCTCTACGAGGACCGGCTGTTGCGGATCGGCAGCCCGCTGTTCCACTTCGGCATCCTGGCCGTGTTCCTGGGTCACGTGATGGGTCTGGGCGTGCCGAAGTCGTGGACCGAGGCGGTCGGGATCTCCGAGGGGCTCTACCACTTCATGGCGGTCTCGATCGGCGCGTTCGCCGGCTTCGCGACGCTGGTCGGGATGGCGATCCTGATCTACCGACGCCGCACCAACGGTCCGGTGTTCTCGGCGACCACGAAGATGGACAAGGCGATGTACCTCGTGCTCGCCACCGTGATCGTCCTCGGCCTCGTCAACACCGTGATCGCGAACATCATCGGCCACTACGACTACCGCGAGGGCGTCTCGGTGTGGTTCCGGGGGATTTTCTTCTTCGACCTGCACCCGGAGCTGATGGCCGAGGCACCGCTCGGATTCCAGCTGCACGGCCTGACGGCGATGTTCCTGTTCGCGCTGTGGCCGTTCACCCGGCTGGTGCACGTGTTCAGCGCGCCGGTCGGTTATCTGACCCGGCCCTACATCGTCTACCGCAGCCGGGACTACCAGGAGCTTGGCAGCCACCGGCCGCGCCGGGGATGGGAGAGGATCAACCGATGACCGAGGACCGAGCCGAGTCGCACGGGCACGAGTCCGGCGGATCCGCCGACCTGGTAGTGCTCTCCGAGCTCGCCGACACCCTGATCGACGACCTGCAGCGCCACCCGGCGGGACGGACTGCGAAGACGATCCTGTCCGGAACCGTGATGCGGGCGGTGGTGATAGCGCTCAAGAGCGGGGCGGAGATGAGCGAGCACGACTCACCGGCCGCGGCCACGCTCTACGTGATCAAGGGCAACGTCACGGTGCGGGCCGGTGACCGCGAGTGGCCGGTCTCTTCCGGGCAGCTGGTCCCGATCCCGCCGCAACGACACTCGGTCGTGGCGCATGCCGACTCCGCGGTCCTGCTGACCGTCGCGTTGCGCTAACGGCCGCGAGTCAGTCGCATCGGCAGGTTTCTCGGCGAGGTCTGGTGCGGTTGTGGCCGAGTGCGCCCCGGCGTCTGCGCTGCTTGGGCGGTACGACGTGACAAGACGCATGTTCTGGGTGGGGTGAGAGCTGCTTCTCGTCACGTCCTACCGGGCACGGGATGCAGGCCCGTCTGGCCGGGGGGATAGATGCGCGTCTGACCCGCAAAAAGGACACGTCTGAACCGCAAAAAGGACACGTCTGAACCGCGAAAAGGGCGCGTCTCAACGGGAGGGGGAGGGGATCAGGGGGGAGGGGATCAGGAGGGAGGGATGGGTCCTGGGGCGGGGGGAGGGATGGGTCCTGGGGCGGCGAGCTCGAGGGCGCGCCGGGCGGCCGGTTCCGTGGCGGTCCGGTCGGCGGCGACCAGCCCGATCCGGGTGCGGCGGTCGAGCAGGTCGTCCACGTCGAGCGCGCCCTCGTGGGTCACCCCCCACAGCAGCTCGGCCATGGTGACCGGGAGCCCGGGTGCCACCGGCTCGAGGAGCTCCGCCGCTGACACGTCATCGGATGCGTCGTCCACCAGTGCGCGCGCCGCGGCGAGAACGAGCGGTGCCTCGGTCCCGTAGCGGCGGACCAGCCGTGCCGCACCGGGATGCGGGACCTCGAGCCGCGCCAGCACGTCGCGCGCGGCGGCTCCGACCAGTGGCAGATTTCGCGTCCGGCAACGGCCGGCCGGAAGGTTGCGCTGACGGACGACGGCGTCCACCGCATCCTCCGCCATCTTCCGGTAGGTGGTCAGCTTCCCGCCGACGACGGTGACCACGCCGTCGGGCGAGGTGAGCACGGCATGCCGACGCGAGAGGTCCGCCGTACGACCGCCGGCGTCCAGCAACGGACGCAGTCCGGCGAAGGCCCCGGCCACGTCCTCGCGGCGGACCGGGTGGTCGAACACCGCGCCGATCACGTCGAGCAGGAAGCCGATCTCGGTCTCGGTGGGCACGGGCACGTCGGGCACCGGCCCGTCGAGCGGCTCGTCGGTCAGACCGACGTAGACCTGTCCGTCCGGCTGCGGTAGGACCATCACGAACCGGTTGCCCTCCCCGGGGACCACCGCGGTGACCGCCACGCCGAGCCCGGGCAGTGCGTCGGGGCGCAGCACCAGATGGGTGCCGCGCGACGGCCTCAGCGTGACGTCGGGGACCAGATCGCCGGCCCAGACACCGGCCGCGTTGACCACGGACCGGGCCCGGATCGTCGCGGTCTCGCCGGTGACCTCGTCGCGGACAAGGGCACCGTCGCCTCGCAGCTCCAGGACGCGGGTGCGGGTCAGCACGCGGGCGCCGTGCGCGGCCGCCGTCCGGGCCAGGCCCACCACCAGGCGGGCATCGTCCTCGAGCTGCCCGTCCCAGGACAGCAGCGCGCCCCGCAGGCCGGGCCGGCGCAGGCCGGGAACCATCCCAGCGGCCTCCGTGGCCGAGAGCCGGCGCGGCCCGGGCAGCAGGCGGCGTGAGGTGCCCGCGGACCGGCGGAGAGCGACCCCCGCGTGCAGTCCGGCGGCGATGACGGTGGCCCGGGTGCGGGGAAGCATCGGCAGCAGCGGGATCAGCATCGGCAGTGCCCGGGTCAGGTGCGGGGCCGTGCTCGTCATCAGGATGCCGCGCTCCACCGCGGACTCGTGGGCGACCGCGAACTGGCCGTTCGCCAGGTAGCGCAGGCCTCCGTGGACCAGCTTGGAGCTCCATCGGGAGGTCCCGAACGCGAGGTCGTGGGCGTCGACGGCCACCACGTCCAGGCCGCGGGCGGCGGCGTCGAGGGCCACCCCGGCCCCGGTCACCCCGAGGCCGACGACGAGGAGGTCGACCACCCGGCCGTCCGCAGCGTCGCCGAGCTCGCGTTCCCGCCGCTGACCGGTCAGCGCAGCATCGCCGGGAGCTCCGCGGTCGGTCATCGGGCGAGGTACCGCTCGGTCAGGGCACGCAGCTCGGCATCCAGGTCGTCGACCGTGAGCCCCTCGTCGACCATCGTCTCGCCGGACAGCACGAAGCCGTGCGCGGCGAGCAGCACAGTCCGGGCCAGCACCGCCGGGTCGCCGGCGCGGACCGAGCCGTCCTTCTGCCCTGCGCCGATCGCCTGCTCGAGGAGGCCCAGCACCGCGTCCTGGCTGCGCCCTCGACGGGTGAGCAGGTAGGGCAGGAGCAGCTCCGGATCGACGTCGATGATCTTGCGGAAGAGATCGTTCGAGCGCAGCGCCCGCGCCGTCGCCGGCACGCCGTCGGTCAGCCGGTCGAGCGCCGAGCTGCCCGCACCGAGGCCGGCCGCCTCCACGACCCCGGACCACTCGCGGGTCATCAGGTCCGAGAGCAGCGTCTGCGTGTCCGGCCACCGGCGGTAGATCGTCATCCGGGACACGCCGGCCCGTCGCGCCACGTCGGTGAGCGTGGTGCGTCTCCAACCGACGGCGAGGATGCAGTCCCGTGCCGCGTCGAGCAGCGCGTCGTCCGGTCCACCCTTGTGACAGTCTGACGTCATGTGTCACAGTGTAACGCATGACGCAGATGCACTGGGCTCGCTGGGGAGACCCGCAGAAGGCCGCTCCGTTGCCCCCGGCCACACTGGCCCTGGTCGAGGCCGCCTTCGGCCCGGCAGTCCCGAGCTCGCCCGTCCCGCTGGAGGCGGTCGAGCTCGCGCCCGGGACGCTGGAACCCGGACTGGTCGACGAGCTAGGCGCCCTCGTCGGCGCCGACCACGTGCGTCTCGACCACGAGTCACGAGTCCGGCACACCCGCGGCAAGTCCACACCCGACCTGCTCAGGATGCGCGCCGGCGACGCGGCCGACGCGCCCGACGCTGTGCTGCTGCCCGGTGACCACACCGAGGTGGCCGCACTGGTCGAGTGGTGCAGCCACCGCCGGGTCGCGCTGGTCCCGTTCGGTGGCGGCACATCCGTCGTGGGTGGTCTCGCGGCCCGCCGCGAGGGGTACGCCGGCGTGGTGGCCGTCGACCTGAGACGGCTCGACCAGCTGCTCGACGTGGACCCCGAGTCGGGCACAGCGACCCTCGGCGCCGGCATGCTGGGTCCCCGCGCCGAGGCCCTGCTCGGCGAGCACGGACTGACCCTCGGCCACTTCCCGCAGTCGTTCGAGTACGCGAGCATCGGAGGCTTCGCAGCCACTCGGTCCAGCGGCCAGGCCAGCTCCGGGTACGGCCGCTTCGACGACCTGGTCGTGGGGTTGACCGTCGCCACCCCGATCGGCACCCTCGACCTGGGGACGGCGCCGGCGAGCGCCGCCGGACCAGACCTGCGTGAGGTCGTGCTCGGGTCCGAGGGCGCGTTCGGTGTGATCACCGCGGTGCGGGTCAAGGTCCGTCCGATCCCGATGGTGAAGCGCTACGAGGGCTGGCGGTTCGCCTCCTTCCGCGACGGAGCACGGGCGCTGCGGCAGCTCGCGCAGACCGGCATCGCGCCCACCGTGCTGCGGCTCTCGGACGAGGCGGAGACCGCGATCAACCTGGCCCGACCGACCGAGGTCGGCGGCGAGTCGACGGGCGGCTGCCTGATGATCGCCGGCTTCGAGGGCGACCAGCACCACGTCGAGCACTCCCGCGCGGCGGTCACCAGCTGCCTGCGCGAGCTCGGCGGCACCCCGCTCGGCGAGGACTCCGGGTCCGCGTGGGCGCAGGGCAGATTCGCCGGGCCCTATCTCCGCGACGCTCTGCTCGACGTCGGCGTGCTCGTCGAGACGCTGGAGACCGCCACCTTCTGGTCAGGCCTGGAAACGGTGTACGACGCGGTGCGGACCGTTCTGGAGAAGACGCTGACCGCCCAGGGCACACCGCCGATCGTGCTCTGCCACGTCTCGCACGTCTACGCGACCGG
>JAICRS010000169.1 GCA_025966335.1 Nocardioidaceae bacterium | reverse complement strand
GACCTCGGGCTGGCCGGCACGGTCGCGAACACCGTCGCTGGAGTGGTCGCCGAGGTCGAGGGTGACCCCGACGCGGTCGCCGAGCTCGCCCGCCGCCTCCGCGAGGACCCTCCCCCGCTCGCCGTGGTCGAAGGGATCGCCGCGTCCGACGTACCCACCCTCGGCGGCACCGGCTTCACCATCGAGCCCTCCGGCACCGAGGGGACGACGCGGACGCTGCCGTCCCCGGACGTCGCGACCTGCGCGGACTGCCTGGCCGAGCTGCGCGACCCCACCGACCGGCGGTACCGCCACCCCTTCATCACCTGCACCAACTGCGGTCCCCGCTTCACGATCATCACGGGCCTGCCCTATGACCGCGCCACCACGACGATGGCCGGCTTCGCGATGTGCGCCCGGTGCCAGGCCGAGTACGCCGACCCGGGCGACCGTCGCTACCACGCGCAACCGATCGCGTGCCACGACTGCGGGCCCCGGATCTGGGCCGAGGCCGACGGACGGCGGCTCACCGACGGGGACGCGGCACTCGCCCATGTGCAGCAGGTGCTCGCCGACGGCGGGATCGTCGCGGTCAAGGGCATCGGCGGCTTCCACCTCGCCTGCGACGCGACCAACCCCGACGCGGTCGCCCGGCTGCGGCACCGGAAGCGGCGGCCGGGCAAGCCGTTCGCGGTGATGGCCGCCGACACCACGGTCGTCGCCGGCATCGCCGACCTGTCGCCGGTCGAGGAGGCCACGCTGACCCGTCCGGCGCGACCGATCGTGCTGCTGCGCAAGCCGGCGACGGGGTCTGCTGCCGGCCTGGCGGACGGGGTCGCGCCCTGCATCGACCAGGTCGGCGTGATGCTGCCCTACGCGCCGCTGCACCACCTGCTGTTCACGCAGACACCCGGCGCTGCGGTCGCTCCGCCCACCGTCCTGGTGATGACGTCGGGCAACCTCTCGGACGAGCCGCTGTGCTACACCGACGACGAGGCCCGGGAGCGGCTGGCCGCGATCGCGGACGTCTTCCTGATGCACGACCGGCCGATCGCGGTGCCGTGCGAGGACTCGGTGGTCGCGTTCGCCGGTGGCGTCGAGCTGCCGGTGCGCCGCTCGCGCGGGTTCGCGCCGCTGCCCGTCCCCCTCGCCGGCCCCGGCCCGATCACCCTGGCGGTCGGTGGTGAGGTGAAGAACACCTTCTGCCTGACCCGGGACAGCCTGGCGTTCTGCAGTGCCCATCTCGGCGACATGGGCAGCCTGGAGAGCCAGCAGGCGTTCGACGCCTCCGTGGGACAGCTGTTCGCGCTGCATGCGGCGACCCCGGAGCTCGTGGTCGCCGACGACCACCCCGGTTACGCGACCCGGCGGTGGGCCGAGCGCTACAGCGACGAGCACGCGGTCCCGCTGGTCACCGTGCAGCACCACCACGCCCACGTGGCATCCCTGCTCGCCGAGCACGACCGCGTCGGCACCCCGGTCATCGGCGTCGCCTACGACGGCACCGGCTACGGCTGCGACCGCACCGTCTGGGGCGGCGAGATCCTTCAGGTCGGCACCGACGTGACGGCGATGCGGCGCGTCGGTCACCTGGAGACCTTCGGGCTGCCCGGCGGTGACCGCGCGGTGCGGCACCCGTTCCGGGTCGCCCTGTCCCTGCTGCACACCGCGGGCCTCGGTGACCTCGACGACCTGGCCGGTCTCGATCTGGTTCACGCCTGCTCCGACGAGGAGCGCGACGTGGTCCGGGCCCAGCTGGCCGGTGGGACGGGCTGCGTGGACACCACCAGCGTCGGCCGGTTGTTCGACGGGGTGGCCTCGTTGCTCGGCGTACGCCACCACGTCACCTACGAGGCCCAGGCGGCGATCGAGCTCGAGGCGCTCGCCCGGTCGGCATCGGCTGCGGTCGACCTGCCGATGGAGGTCCAGGACGGGGTGCTGCGGCTGGGGGCGCTGGTCCGCGCGCTGGTCGAAGGGGTCCGGTCGGGACAGCCCGTGGCCGATCTGGCGCTCGGGTTCCACCGGGCGCTCGCGGCAGCGACCGGCACGGCGGTGACCGGTCTGGCCGAGCAGCACCAGGTGGCCACCGTTGGGCTGACCGGCGGGGTGTTCCAGAACGTCCTGCTGCTCGGTGAGCTGGTGCCCCGGCTGGACGCCGCGGGGCTCACCGTGCTCACCCACCGACGCGTCCCGGCCAACGACGGAGGGCTCGCCCTCGGCCAGGCGGTGGTCGGCCGGGCGATGGCTGCGGCTGCCGCGCCGCACTCGACGAGCACCACAGCCGCACCCGCTTCCGGTTCCGGTCAGGCACCGACCGAACCCGCAGTGACAGGAGGACCCAGATGACGTCGACAGGCGAACGCGTCGAGCTGATCGGTGAGGACCTCGGCGACGACCTCGCCTCGGCCTCCCTGGCGCTCGCCCGCCGGTTCCACGCCGGCGCGACGCTGTGGGTGGTCTCCCCGCAGTGGGAGCCGCACGCCCACCACGTGGCCGTCGAGTTCGTGCACCCGGTGGTCATGGGCAAACGGGCGCTCCCCTCGGTGGCGCTGGTCGAGGCCGACCCGGTCGCGCAGGCCCGGGTGGCGACCCGGCCCGGTGACGTGATCCTCGCGGTGGCCTCCGCCGACGACCCGCAGGTCCGCGAGGTGATGCGACGCGCGCCCGCCTGGGGCGCGGACACCATCTGGATCGGGTTCGGCCCGCGACCGCAGGCGGGCAGCGCCGACCACGTGCTGTGGGTTCCCTCCGACGACCCGATGGTCCCGGCGACCGGGCGGTTCGTGCTGCTGTACCACCTGCTCTGGGAGCTCACCCATGTCTGCTTCGAGCATCCCGGTCTGCTGACAGAGAAGGCCGAGGACTGCGCCGATGAGGACTGCGCCGACGAGGTCTGCGTGACCTGCAGCGACGAGGGGCGCCTCGGCGAGGTGGTGCTGCCGCCCGAGTCCGCGTTCACCAGCGCCTTGGTCCGCACCGCGACCGGCGAGGAGGCCGTCGACGTCACCCTGGTCGGCGAGGTCGCCGCCAACGACCTGCTCCTCGTGCACGCCGGCACCGCGATCACCCGCCTCGACGACCTCCCGGGAGCGTCCCGATGAGCGAGCTGAACCAGAACACCGACTTCCTCTACCCGTTCATCGAGGGCTCCGAGCACGACGCCGACAGCCTGCTGGTCGACCTCGCCGCGTCCGCACGCGGCAAGGCCGAGGTCAGCGCCCGGCTGCAGCAGGCGTCGCTCGACGAGTGGCGCGACCAGCTGCACGCCGCGGGCGCGGAGATGGCCGACCGGTTCGCCCGCGGTGGCCGCCTCTACACGTTCGGCAACGGCGGTAGCTCGACCGATGCGGCGACCCTGGCGTCGCTGTTCTGCCGGCCGGCCCGCGGACGCGCCGTACCCGCCTGGTCGTTGGCCGCGGACCAGGCGGTGATGACCGCGCTCGGCAACGACGTCGGCTTCGAGCTGATCTTCTCCCGGCAGGTGATCGCACACTCGAGGCCGGTCGACATCGCGATCGGGCTGTCCACGTCGGGCAACTCCGAGGACCTGATCAGGGCGTTCACGGAGGCCAAGAAGCGTGGCCTGCTCACGATCGGCTTCGCCGGCCACGACGGTGGCGCGATGGCGACCAGCCCGGACCTCGACTACTGCTTCACGATCCGCTCCCAGAGCATCCACCGGATCCAGGAGAGCCAGGCCCTGGTCGGCTTCGAGCTGTGGTCGATCGTGCAGGAGCTGACCCGCCGCCGGGTCGCGGACACGCTCGCCGGCAGCCCGGACACCCTGTCAGGCAGCAACGCGGGAGGCACCTCATGACCGGTGAACCGACGACCCATGCGGACCGCGAGGACCGGATGCTGCTCAAGATCGAGCAGTTCCGCAAACGCCGGCCTCGGCTGATCGACGAGCACATCACGCTCGCCCACGGTGCCGGTGGCAAGTCCTCGGCCGCCCTGGTCGACGCCGTGTTCGTCGAGGCCTTCCGCAACCCCGAGCTCGAGCAGCTCGGGGACGGAGCGGTGCTGACGCTGCCGTCGCAGGAACGGCTGGCCTTCTCCACCGACTCGTTCGTCGTGCAGCCGTTGGAGTTCCCGGGCGGGACGATCGGCCACCTCGCCGTACACGGCACCGTCAACGACCTCGCGGTCAGCGGCGCCCGCCCGCAGTGGCTCTCGGCGGCGTTCGTGATCGAGGAGGGCTTCTCGATCGCCCGGCTGAAGGCGATCGTCGCGGACATGAGGTCGGCCGCGGACACCGCCGGCGTGCAGATCGTCACCGGCGACACCAAGGTGGTCTCCCGGGGCGCCGCGGACGGGCTCTACATCTCCACCGCCGGGGTCGGCGTGATCCCCGCCGGCCGCCGACTCGGCGCCGACCTGGTGCGCGCCGGCGACCGGGTGGTGCTCTCGGGCAGCCTCGGCGCGCACGGGATGGCGGTGATGCTGGCCCGCGGCGACCTCGCGATCGAGGCCGACATCGTCTCCGACACCGCGCCGGTGCACGAGATGGTCGAGGCGCTGCTGGCCGCCGCACCCGGCACCCGGTGGATGCGCGACGCCACCCGCGGCGGGCTCGGCACGGTCTGCAACGAGCTCGCCCAGACCGCCGACGTCGGGGTGATCCTCGACGAGCGGCTGCTGCCGGTGGAGCCGCAGGTGCTCGGCGCCTGCGACATGCTCGGCATCGACCCGATCTACGTCGCGAACGAGGGCAAGTTCGTCGCGGTGGTCCCGCCCGAGGAGGCCGAGGCCGCGGTGGCCGCGCTGCGCTCGCACCCGCTCGGTGACCAGGCCGCCGTGATCGGCGAGGTGGTCGCCACCCCGAGCGGGATGGTGGCGCTGCGCACCCCGTTCGGGGGCAGCCGGATCGTCGACATGCTCGTGGGCGACCCGCTGCCGAGGATCTGCTGAGCCGGACGGACCGACGAGGAGGAGAACGCAGATGTGCCTAGGGATACCGGGACAGGTGGTGGCGATCACCGACGCCGAGCAGCACCTGGCGAAGGTGGCCGTGAACGGCGTGCAGCGCGTGATCAGCGTGCGGCTGCTCGCCGAGCAGAACCTGCTCGAGGGTGACTGGGTGCTCGTGCACGTCGGGTTCGCGATGGCGAAGATCGACGAGCGGGAGGCCCAGCTGACCCTGGACCAGGTCAAGAAGATGGGCGAGGACTATCTCAACGAGATCGACGCCTTCAACTCCTCACAGATCGCCTGACCGCCCGACATCGGGAGAACGAGGTACGCAGATGAAGTTCGTCGACGAGTTCCGCGACCCGGCAGCCGCCCGCGCGCTGGTCAAGTCGATCACCCGGCTGACCGGGGACGACGAGTTCAAGTTCATGGAGGTGTGCGGCGGGCACACGCACACGATCTACCGGCACGGCATCGAGCACATCCTGCCGCCCGGCATCGAGCTCGTGCACGGACCCGGCTGCCCGGTGTGCGTGATCCCGATGGGCCGGGTCGACGATGCGATGTGGCTCGCCGAGCAGCCGGGCGTCATCTTCACCACGTTCGGGGACATGATGCGGGTCCCCGGCTCGAGCGGGAGCCTGCTGGACGCGAAGGCCCGAGGGGCCGACGTACGCTTCGTCTACTCGCCGCTGGACTCGCTGAAGGTCGCGGTCGACAACCCCGACAAGCACGTGGTGTTCTTCGCGGTCGGCTTCGAGACCACCGCACCCTCGACCGCGGTCACCCTGGTCCGCGCCCGGCAGCTCGGCGTCACGAACTTCACGGTGTTCTGCAACCACGTCACGATCGTCCCGCCGATCAAGGCGATCCTCGAGTCGCCCGACCTGCGGCTGTCCGGGTTCCTCGGGCCCGGGCACGTGTCCACGGTCGTCGGCACCCGGCCCTACCGGTTCGTCCCCGAGGTCTACGGCAAGCCGCTGGTGGTCGCCGGCTTCGAGCCGCTCGACATCCTGGCCACCGTGCACATGCTGCTCCAGCAGATCCGCGACGGCCGCTGCGAGGTGGAGAACCAGTACGGCCGGGTGGTCCGCGAGGAGGGCAACCTGGCCGCGCTGAAGCTGCTCGCGGAGACCTTCGAGCTGCGCCCGCACTTCGAGTGGCGTGGCCTCGGGTTCATCTCGCAGAGCGCGCTGAAGGTGAACCGCAACTACGCCGAGTTCGACGCCGAGGAGGTCTTCTCTATGCCGGGGGTCCGGGTCGCCGACCCGAAGGCCTGCCAGTGCGGGGAGGTGCTCAAGGGCGTGATCAAGCCGTGGGAGTGCAAGGTGTTCGGCACCGCGTGCACCCCGGAGACCCCGATCGGCACCTGCATGGTCTCGCCCGAGGGCGCCTGCGCGGCCTACTACAATTTCGGCCGGATGCACCGCGAGGCCGCCCAGATGGTCGGCGAGAGCGCCGGGGTCTGACCGCGGAGCGACGATGAGCCAGCCGCCGGCCGGGCACCGGCTGTTCGCGCGGTACGCCCACGCGCCCAACGCGCTGGGCTACTGCGGTCCCGAAGGATCCGCGGCCCTGTGCGCGGTGGCCTGCGGCGACGGCGCCGGCGTCGACGTGCCCGCGCTCGCCCGCCGGTTCACCGGTGCCTGGCCCTACCAGCAGGTGCTCGCCGACCTCACCGGCGTGGCCGACCCGCTCGACGAACGGGTGGTCCGCGGCTACTGGACCGGCAACGAGCTGACCGACCGGGTCGACCCG
>JAICRS010000286.1 GCA_025966335.1 Nocardioidaceae bacterium | reverse complement strand
TGGATGATGATGCAGTCAGCGTTGGCCAGGTCCTGCTGGAACGTCGTGGCGCCGCCGCGACCGAAGCTGGTCCCCAGACCGGGGACGGTGGCGGAGTGTCAAATACGGGCCTGGTTCTCGATCTGGATGGCGCCCATCGCGGTGAACAACTTCTTGATGAGGTAGTTCTCCTCGTTGTCCAGCGTTGCGCCGCCGAGCCCGGCGATCCCCAACGTACGACGGACCTTCCGACCCTGCTCGTCGATGTCCTGCCAGGTGTCGTTGCGGGCCTTCACCACGCGGTCCGCGATCATGCTCATCGCGGTGTCGAGGTCGAGGTCCTCCCACTCGGTCCCGTAGGGACGGCGGTAGCGGACCTTGGTCTGCCGCAGCGGGCTGGTGACCAGGTTCTTGCTCGCGGATCCCTTGGGGCACAGGCGTCCGCGCGAGACGGGGCTGTCCGGATCGCCCTCGATCTGGATGACCTTCTCGTCCTTGACGTAGACCTACTGGCCACATCCCACCGCGCAGTCCGGGCAGACGCTGCCGGCGACCCGATCGGCGGTCTCGGTCCGGGCGGTGATCTCCTCGGTGTGCCGCGATCGCACCGCGGCTCCACGCCCGAGCGGGTCCTTGCCGGTGAACTGCCGCAGTACCGGCCAGGAAAGAAAGGTCTTGCCGTCAGACATCGCCGCCTCCTCCGTTGCCTGGCAAGGTACCACCGAAAGCGAGTTTCAATCCTGGCCCTGACCGACCAGTTTGAACGAGTGCACCGGCAAGGGTGCACCGGCCGACCGATCCGCTACCTGCGGCCGATCTCCTGGAACCTCGCCTGCAGCGACGACGGGGTGTAGCGCGCCAGAGCGACCAGAGCCCGGTAGCGCCGGGTCGGGACCGAGAGGCTCTTACCGCGTTCGAGATCATCGAGCGCGTCCCGGACCACCCGGTCCGCGTCGAGCCACATCCAGCCCGGAGCCGAGTCCCGTCGGACGCCCATCCGTTGGTGGAACTCCGTCTTCACGAACCCCGGGCACAGTGCCATCGCCCGCACGCCCCGGTCCCGGTAGGTCACGTCGAGCCACTCGGTGAAGGACGTGACGTAGGCCTTCGCCGCGCCGTACGTCCCGCGGCGGAGGAAGCCGGCGACGCTGGAGACGTTGATGATCGCGCCCGAGCCGCGCGCCACCATCGGCCGGACCGCCGCGTGGGTGACCCGGAGGACCGCGGTGACCAGCACGTCGAGCATCGCCTGCTCCTCCTCGACGTCGTTGTCCGAGAACGGCCGGCGATGACCGAAGCCGGCGTTGTTGACCAGCAGGTCGACCGGTCGCGAGGCGTCGGCCACACGGTCCTCGACGGTCGCCAGCGCGACCCGGTCGGCGAGGTCGGCGGGCAGCACCTCCACGTCGACGCCGAACCGCCGGTGCAGGTCGGCGGCGAGCTCATCGAGCCGCCCCCGGTCTCGGGCGACCAGCACGAGGTCGTAGCCGCGCTCGGCCAGCGTGACGGCGAAGGACCGGCCGATGCCTGCGGTGGGACCGGTGACCAGGGCGGTAGGTCGCGACATGGGCGCCAGCATTTCCGGACTGCGTGCCGGACGGCAAGTCGGCTCGGGCAGAATGGTGCCCGATGACCACCACACTCGCCGTCGCGAACCAGAAGGGCGGGGTCGCCAAGACGACCACGGTCGCCTCCCTCGGCGCGGCCCTGGCCGAGCAGGGGAACAAGGTCCTGATCGTCGACCTGGACCCGCAGGCCTGCCTGACGTTCTCCCTCGGCATCGACCCCGAGGACCTCGAGCTGTCCGTGCACCACGTGCTGACCAAGGGGCTGGACCCGCGCGAGGTGATCATCGAGACCGAGGACGGCGTCGACCTGCTGCCGGCGACGATCGAGCTGGCGCGGGCCGAGGCCGACCTGCTCACCCGCACCGGGCGCGAGCACGTGGTGCGGGCCGCGCTCGAGGACCTCACGGCGTACGACTGGATCCTGCTGGACTGCCCTCCCTCGCTCGGCGTGCTCACGGTGGCCGCGCTGACCGCGGCCGACGCGGTGCTGATCCCGTTGCAGTGCGAGACGTTGTCGCACCGCGGGGTCGGTCAGCTGCTCGACACCGTGCACGACGTACGCCGGTTCACCAACAAGCAGCTCGCGGTGTGGGGCGTGCTGCCGACGCTGTACGACGGACGCACCAACCACGCGCGCGCTGTGCTGGAGAACATCTCCGAGACCTACCAGCTCGACGTGGTGGAGCCGCCGATCCCGAAGTCGATCCGGTTCGCCGAGGCGCCGGCGGCGGGTCGCTCGATCCTGGCCACCGCACGCCGGCACCGCGGCGCCGACGCGTACCGCGACGTGGCCGCCAACCTCACCGAAAGAGCCCGCCGGCCCGCCTAGGATGGGCGCATGGGACGGCGTCGCGGGGGGCCAGCGCAGGCTCCTGCCGTGCGCCTGCGTTACCGGCGGGTGACCGCGGCCGGCTCGGCCACCCTGGTCACGCTGGTGGCGGTGCTGGGCGCGACCGGGATCGTGCCGGCCGGCGATCCCGACGCGCACTCGGCGGCCGCGTCCACGCAGGCGGACGCCGGGCTGGCCCTCAGCGGGTTCGTCCATGCATCGTTGCCGCGCCACCCCGAGTTCCGGGCCGGAGCCGTGTCCGCACGGCAGACCGAGAGGCCCGCTGCCGCCACGCTGCCGGAGGACTCCGGCGACGGCCGGCGGGTCGTGTTCGACATGAGCGACCAGCGGGTGTGGCTGGTCTCGCCGAGGGACCGGGTGCGACGCACCTACCTGGTCTCCGGCAGCCTCACCGACAACCTCGAGGCGGGCAGCTACGCGGTCTACTCCAAGTCGCAGGACGCGATCGGTATCGACGACTCCGGCACGATGCGGTACATGGTCCGGTTCGCCCACGGTGAGCGGGCCGCGATCGGCTTCCACGACATCCCGGTGCACCGCGGCGAGAAGGTGCAGACCGTCGCCGAGCTCGGCACCCCGCAGTCGCACGGGTGCATCCGTCAGCGACGGGTCGACGCCCGCGCGCTGTGGGACTTCGCGCCGGTCGGCACCACGGTCGTCGTCACCGCCTGAGGCAGTACGGCGCTGCCCGGTGGCATGTCGCCTGCCCACGACCGTTGCGGTTCACGTGCGTTGCAACGGTCGTCGAAACGTTCAGACGACGACCGTTGCGGTTCACGTGCGTGGCAACGGTAGCCGGCGACGTCTGTGGGTTACTCCGAGGCGCCGGCGGACTGGCCGCTGCGGGTCCGGCGACGGTTGCGGTTGCGGCGTGGCTTCGACGGGGCCTCGCCCTGGTCGTGCGAGTCCGAGCCGCTCGACGTACCGCCGGGGGCGTTCGCCGCTTCTCCACCACGAGTGCGGCTGCGGCTCCGGTTGCGACCGCCACCCTCCTTG